>JASEHP010000052.1 GCA_030018605.1 Thermodesulfovibrionales bacterium | reverse complement strand
AATTAATCCTCTCCATACTCCAAAACAGACACCGAAAAAAGTAATTATGCCTCATATTCTTTCCCAGCCTCAAGATACAAGCCAAGATAGCCCTTTTCGGTAAAACCGAAACTCAGAGTTTCACAAGTCAGCGCAGAAACAGTATATGCCAGATCATCAAGTTTGTTCATGACCGACTCAATGGTTCTTTCATCAATGTCATAAAGTTCCAGAATATCTATAATGTCATCAACATCTCCTGTGTTGTAGCACTCAAGTAAAAAAATATCAGCGTGGCTGCCATTGCCATTTATCCTCTGTTTTGCGTTTTTTATCTGGTAGTTAAGCCGCTGCAGACAAAGCCCGTATATTTTTGCCTTATCATCCATATCTGTTCCCTCCTGAAAACCGTGTTTTCATGTATATTGCAATCTCTATGCCATGCAATATTGGGGAATGAACGGCTTTTTTTAGCAACATTATTGATTAAAAAATAAACATGATGTATATTAAACAATCAAGGAGGGGTTATGGAAAAGGTTGTTTTGCTTACGGGAGACAAAAAGTTAAGGAACGAATTTTCGGCGGCGCTTCCGAAAGGCTGCAGGATAATAAGCGGCGGGCATGTTTTTAAAAATTCCATTATTTTTTATGACATGGACACACAGAAGGCAGGACAGCTTCGCGAGTTAAGCGGCGCAAATTTCGTTATCAGCGTGACAGGTAAAAATATAACCGGACCTGTTATGGAGGCCGCGGCATCAGGCGCGTATGAGACACTGAGGCGGCCGATAAATCCCGAAGATATTTTGAGGATACTGGAGGAGTTGACAGCTCTCAGAGAAGAAATGAGACATACAATATCAATTGAGAATCTTCCGCCTACGGCAACCTGTGCTATAGTCGGGCAGTCGCCGAATATACTTGATATCTGCAAAAAGATAGCCCGTCTTGCACAGGTTGAAGCGCCAGTTCTTATTACGGGAGAAACGGGGACAGGGAAGGAACTGGTTGCGGAGTCCATCGCACAGTTTTCATCACGTTTCGGAAAACCTTTTATTGTTGTTAATTGTGCGGCGGTTCCTGAGACTCTCATTGAATCCGAGCTTTTCGGTTTTGAGAAGGGAGCGTTTACCGGCGCTGTTTCTTCAAAAGAAGGGATGCTTAAGATCGCAGACGGAGGATGCGTATTTTTTGACGAGGTGGGAGAGCTTTCCTTATCCATTCAGGGAAAACTATTGAGATTTTTGCAGACTCAGACCTTCTATCCCATAGGAAGCACAAAGGAAATTCAAGTCAACGTGCGTGTGATTTCTGCCACCAACAGAGAATTGTCAGCAATGGTTAGAGAGGGAAAATTCAGGGAAGACCTGTACCACAGGCTGAGCGTTACAACAGTTCACGTGCCTCCTTTGAGAGAGCGGAATGAGGATATTCTTTCGCTTCTATATTTTTTTATAGGCAGGTACAAACATACGGCTCCAAGGGACATAAGGGGAATTACAAAGGCATTTTTTAAAAAAATGGCTGCTTATGACTGGCCCGGGAATATAAGGGAGCTTGAAAATGTGATACGTTCTGCTATTGCGCTGAGCAAGACAGATTATCTCACAACACATGAGCTTAAGGATGTCGGCGAAAGACAGCCTTCAAAGGAAAGAAAAACAATTTCAGAAACGCTGGCTTCGGCAGTCATTCCCTTGCTTAAGGAAGCTATACAAAATAAAGAGAAAAATATTTACGAGAAAATACATGATGAACTGGATAAACCTCTGCTCAATTATGTTCTGTCTTATACGAAGGAAAACCAGTCAGAAGCCGCGAGAATACTCGGGATAAACCGTCTGACCCTCAGAAAAAAGTTAAAATACTGATTTTTAATTTTCATTTTTTAATCGGCAATCTGCTAATATAAATAATTGAGGGAGGAACAATGAATCTTGATGATCTCTGCATAAACACCATCAGGATGCTTTCTGTTGATATGGTGGAGGAAGCAAATTCAGGCCATCCCGGAATGCCGATGGGCGCAGCATCTATGGCGTATGTTCTCTGGATGAGGTTTCTTAAGCATAATCCCGAAAATCCGAAATGGCATGACAGGGACAGATTTGTGCTTTCTGCCGGTCACGGCTCTGCCCTTCTTTATTCGCTTCTGCACTTAACCGGATACGATTTGTCCATAGAAGAGATTAAGAGATTCAGGCAGTGGGGAAGCAAGACGCCCGGGCATATTGAGTATGGAGACACGCCAGGAGTTGAATGCACAACAGGCCCTCTGGGGCAGGGATTCGGGATGGCTGTTGGAATGGCGATTGCCGAGAGATTTCTTGCGTCAAAGTTCAACCGTATGGGATACGAAATAGTGAATCATTTTATTTATGCGATAGCAAGCGACGGAGATCTGATGGAAGGAATTTCCTCGGAAGCGGCATCGCTTGCAGGGCACTTTAAGCTTGGGAAGATGATATGCCTCTATGACAATAACCACATCTCCCTGTCAGGAGAGACAAGACTTACATTCACTGAGGACGTATGCAAGAGGTTTGAGTCGTACGGCTGGCATGTCCAGAATGTTGACGACGGCAATAACATAGAGGCTGTTTCAAGAGCAATAAAAAAAGCACAGGAAGAAACAGAACGTCCGTCCTTGATTTCAGCAAGGACGCACATAGGCTATGGAAGCCCTCATAAGCAGGATACCTTTGAAGTGCATGGCTCTCCGCTCGGACATGATGAGGTGACAGCTACAAAGAAGAACCTCGGCTGGCCGTTGGAACCAAAATTTTATATACCTGATGAAGCTCTTGCACGATTCAGAAAGGCAATAGATAAAGGTTTGCGTTTTGAATCAGAATGGAAGGAGAAATTTAATTCGTATAGGAAAGCATACCCTGAACTTGCATCTGAGTGGGATAGTATGATGAATTCCGAATTGCCGGATGCGTGGGACAAAGACATTTCTGTTTTCCCTCCTGACCCGAAGGGTATTGCTACGCGTGCCGCTTCAGGGCAGGCAATGAACGCGATAGCAAAACATATCCCTTCCCTGATAGGCGGCTCTGCTGACTTGAATCCTTCAACGAATACCGAACTTAAAAGCAAAGGCAATTTCCAATTTCCTGATGCGCCCGGTGAAAAAGTGCAGGGCGCAGCATCAGGTGAATGGGGATACGGGGGCGCAAACATTGCCTACGGCGTGCGCGAACATGCAATGGGAGCAATAGCAAACGGGATGGCGCTTCATGGCGGCTTGATTCCTTTTGCAGGCACTTTTTTAATATTTTCAGATTATATGAGGCCTGCAATCAGGCTTGCTGCATTAATGAAACTTCATGTCATCTATGTCTTAACGCATGACTCCATAGCTCTTGGAGAGGACGGGCCGACCCACCAGCCTGTGGAACAGATTGCAAGTCTGCGCGCTATGCCGAATCTCACGGTTATCAGGCCGTGTGATGCAAATGAGACTACAGAGGCGTGGAAGATTGCAATCGCGCACAGGAACGGCCCGGTTGCGCTGATATTAACAAGGCAGAAAGTCCCCGTGATTGACAGGCAAAAATACAAATCAGCTTCTGAACTAACTATGGGCGCGTATGTTATTGCGGATTGTTCTTCTTGCATGCCTGAGATTATCTTAATAGCAACCGGTTCAGAGGTGCATATCGCCCTTGCTGCATATGAAAAGCTCAATGCCGAATATGTTGATGTGCGTGTTGTGAATATGGCTTCGTGCGAGATATTTGAAAATCAGCCGCAAGAATACAAGGACACAGTGCTTCCGCCGCAAATAAGGAAAAGGGTGGTTATAGAAGCTGGTTCAACTCACGGCTGGCATAAGTATGTCGGATTGGATGGAGTTGTAATAGGCGTTGACCGATTTGGGGCTTCCGCGCCTGGGGAGATAGTACTTGAAAAATTCGGGGTTACAGTAGAAAATGTCATAAATAAAGCAAGGGGGCTTTTATGAAAATGACTGGTGACTTTAAGGACGCCTCATCCTGCTGGAAAGAAATACTGTCAGATGTTTCAAAAAACAGGGAATTGCTTTCTGTTATAGAGAAGTTTGCGAGAGAAAATACCGCACCGGCAAAAATAGTATTTGGGACTTCTGGTTGGCGCGGTGAGATAGGAACTGACTTTACATTCAATAACCTGCGCATTGTGGCTTCAGCAATTATAGAAACGCTTAAAAGCAAAGATGAGTCAGTGATGCAGGCAATTGGTGTTTCGGGTTTTGAAGGCGTAAAAAACCGCGGGGTTATTGTAGGACATGACAACAGATTCCTCGGCCATGATTTTGCAATAGAAGTCATCGGGCTTCTTCAAAAACAAGGCATAAGGACATGGTATGCAGGCGAAGCAGCCACGCCTGAGTTTTCAGCAGGGATAGAGATGTTGAAAGCTGCCTGCTCGATTAACTTAACCCCTTCGCACAATCCCGCAAATTATGCCGGCCTCAAATTTAATCCCTCGGACGGAGGGCCTGCAGGAACAGAAATCACAGCAAAAATAGAAGAGATTGCAAACAGGATGATGGGAGAGAGTAATCCCCCGACACCCCCCTTTGAAAAAGGGGGGGAGGGGGGATTTTGGGGCGAAAAAATAGACCTTGCAGATCTTTACATCAAATTCATAAATGAGAGAAAGACTCTGGATATAGAGAAAATAAAGAGTTTTATAAGAAGGGAGGATTGCATCATCTGTATTGACAATGTTCACGGCGCAACAAGGGGGCGCATACAGAGGATTCTTGGTGAGAGCGCCAAGATTAAGTACCTAAGGACAGAAGACGATTTTCTTTTTGGCGGCGTGGCTCCTGAGCCTTCAGAAAAAAACATGCAAGGCGTTGAAAGGGTTTTGCGCGAGAGCAATGCAAGGTTTAGAATGGGAGTTATCATAGACCCTGACGGCGACCGCATAAGACACGCTGACGAAAATATGCAGATACCGATGAATTATTTCGGAGCAATGGCATTTCATTTTCTGAGCGTGTATAAAGGGATTAATGGGATAGGTGTAAAATCTGTCGGCACGAGCAACCTCGTTAATGCCATAGCAAAAAAACTCGGCATAGGCGTAAGAGAGACAAAAGTAGGGTTTAAAAATTTCAGGCCGTATATGCTCCGGTCGTCGAAAGAAAGGGCCGTTGTTGCCTTTGAAGAATCAGACGGGATGACAGGATATAATCATACCCTTGAAAAGGATGCTATCTTCGGGCTTCTCCTTGCAATAGAGATGATGGCTGTAACAAGGAAAAATCTGAGCGGCTATCTGAAAGACATAATGGATGAGTTCGGGCATTACTATCCAGACCGCTCCGGCATTTCAGTTGACCGCTCTCTTATCGGAGAGACGTTGATTAAAAAGCTTTCAGTTATTGGAGAACATTACAAGGTTGGAGCCGCGCTTGATATCGGTGAAAACAAAAGAACAGTAAGTGATGTTATTATAGTTGATGGAACAAAACTTGTGTTTGACGATGGTTCATGGTTAATGATAAGGCCCTCAGGGACTGAGCCGAAGGTAAGGTTTTACATTGAGGCAAGAACAGAAGAAGAAAAGAAGGCAGTGTTTGCGGCAGCGGAGAAAATAACGAAAGAGGCGCTGGGGCTTGCATGATACGGAACACCTTCAGCATATTAAACGGAATCGGCATAAAGCTTGAAAAGAGGCTCTGGGAAAACGGAATTCTCACATGGAGCGATTTCATAGATACGCAGGAGATTCATTTTATCAGTTCGGACAAAAAAGCGATTTTTGACAGCCGCCTTTCTTCTGCGTTGAAGGAACTGGAAAATTCTAACGCAAGATATTTCGCGAGCGCCATAAAAAGAAGAGAACACTGGAGGCTGTTTGATACGTTCAAAGGCGAGGCGGTATGCCTTGATATTGAAACAAGCGGCCTCATGCCTGACAAGGGAGGATATGTGACCGTAGTCGGCATGTATGACGGCTGTGATTACAGGTGTTTTGTCAGGGGAAACGGGCTTTCATCCGAGAACCTGAATAAGGAACTTTCCGGATACAAATATCTTATAACCTTTTACGGAGCCGCATTCGACATACCTTTTCTTTTTCGCTCAATGCCGGGTCTGAGGGTTGACATGCCTCACTTTGATATATGCTTCGGCTCAAGAAAGCTTGGATTTCAGGGAGGGCTGAAAAAACTCGAAAACACCATGGGGCTTGAAAGGGATGAGGCTGTTAAGGGCATGGACGGGTATGATGCGGTGAAATTATGGGAATACGCCAAAAACGGAAGTTCCGAGGCGCTGGAATTGTTAAAACTTTACAATAAAGAGGATACCGTAAACCTATTCGGTATAGCTGAGGTTATTTATCAACGATTAAGAGCGCAGACCGGCATAGAAGAGTATCTCAGATAAAATACCGGTGCTGCATGGAGTTCTATCCCAGCATTTTCTGATAAACCCTTGACTTTAACTGCAGCATTCTTTTATCTTGTTTAAGCAAATTCATGTCGTCACAAAGGAGCGATAATGGCTAAGATAAAAGTCGGCATCATCGGCGGCTCGGGAATGGATGACCCGCGCCTTATGAAGAATAAGAAAGAGAAGAAGGTAAAGACGCCTTACGGTAATCCTTCATCCACTCTGACAGTCGGAAAGATAGAAGGTGTTGATACGGTTATCCTTGCGCGTCACGGCAAAGGCCATTCCATTTATCCGACAGGCGTTAATTTCAGGGCGAATATATATGCGCTTAAAAAAGAAGGATGCACACATATCCTTGCAACAACTGCAGTGGGCTCTTTGAGAGAAAGCATAAAGCCCGGAGACCTTGTATTCGTTGACCAGTTTATAGACCATACAAAACATAGACCTCTTACATTCCATGATGAGAAGGTTATCCATACTCCAATGGCAGAGCCTTTCTGCAGAAAACTCAAGAGCCTTTTAGTGAAGACTGCAAAAGAACTTAAACTGAGGTATCATCCAAATGGCACTGTAATCACAATTGAAGGTCCGAGGTTTTCCACAAAGGCCGAATCTCACATGTTCAGGGGCTTTGGCGCGGATGTGATAAACATGTCAACCGTGCCTGAAGTAATACTCGCAAGGGAAATAGGAATCTGTTATCAGTCAATTGCCATGTCAACGGATTATGACTGCTGGAAAGAGGGTGAGGAGCCTGTTACGTGGGAAATTATTGTTTCAATAATGAAAAAGAATGCCGATAATGTTAAAAAGCTTCTTCTTCATACAATAAGTAAGATTAAATTCGAACATTGCGAAACGTGCAAATCATAGGCAGAGCCAAGGAGGAAGATGATGCCGATAAAATCAAAAATCAGAACAGTTCCTGATTATCCAAAGAAGGGCATAATGTTCAGAGACATAACAACCCTGATAAAAGACCCTGTAGGGTTCAGGCTTGTTATTGACAGCCTGACGCAGAGATATATAACAGGAGATGTAAGGTTTAATGTGATAGTCGGAATTGAATCAAGGGGATTTATAATAGGCGGAGCGCTTTCCTATACCCTTGGAAGGGGCTTTGTGCCGATAAGGAAAAAAGGAAAACTTCCTGCTGAAACGATAAAGCATGAATATGAGCTTGAGTACGGAACTGACATTATAGAGATTCATAAGGATGCGATAAAGAAAGGCGACCGCATCCTTCTTGTAGATGACCTGCTCGCTACAGGCGGAACTGCGCTTGCTGCTGCTGCCCTGATAGAAAAACTCGGCGGCACGGTCTCTGAGATGTGCTTTATCGTTGACCTTCCCGATGTCGGCGGGCGCAAAAAAGTTGAGGCAAAGGGATACAAGGTGTTTGCGCTGACGGAGTTTGAGGGGGATTGACGAGATGAAGCCTTTTACAAAAATCGTGCTTGCCGTGTTCTCACTCGTTGCTCTCTTACATCTGCTGAGACTCGTCTTTAGCTGGGAACTCCAGTATTTCAGACTTAGATGGGAGATTGAAGTAAAGTCTGCTGAAACTCTGCTTGTCTCCTGACGTCCCAAACGTGGTATAGAAATAAACAGCGCCTTTAGAAATATCCCTTCAATCTCTCCAAACTCTTTTTTGTATCTTCGGGACTGTGTGCCTCAAGCGTGTAAATAAGGTCTTTGCCTTTCAATGCTGAGAATAGTTTTCCGAAGTCAAATGTTCCTTCGCCTATCGGGAGATGCTGGTCAGAGGTCTTGTTGTTGTCGTGCAGGTGAAGCTCCAAAATATAGGGCTTAAGATGCCCCAGCCATTCTTCAAGTGATACTTTAGAGAAAAGGTTAAAGTGCCCAGAATCAAAGCAAATTCCAAAGCTCTTATTCCCCATCCTTTCCATCAACAGCCTGAGGTTTTCAGGCTCGTCCTCAAAGATGTTTTCTATTGCAATCTTGGCGCCGATTTCCTCTGCTTTTTTCATCAGAGGCTGCCATGTAAAGAGGCTTTGCTCAAGCCAGAGTTCGATGTTCAGGGCATATTTCCATTTCTCATATCCGGAATGGAATACGACACATTTCACCTTTAATTCTTTTGCGATTTCCAACACATGATAGAATCTTTCCATTGTCACATGCCTGACCTTTGAATCAACTGCGCCCGGCGATAAATCCATAAAAGGTGAGTGAATTGTCAGGGAAGGGCTGTAATCAAGCTGATTTTTTAGCTGCAATATGTCTTCTCTGCTTATTGAGTCAAGAGTGTTTGATTCAAGATAGAGTTCAAGGTTGAGTTTTTCCTGTCTGATGAACGAAAAATGTTCTGCTATTTTGTGATAGGGAATATGAATCTGCGGGTCAATCACTATGCTTTAACTGCTGCCTCTGTCTTAGGTTCTGCTTTGCTCTCTGTTTTAGTTTCTGTTTTGGTTTCTGTTTTTGATTCAGCGCCTGAGCCTTTCTTTCCATTGGGCTTTTCATCTGAACCGGATGGCTTTTCCGCATAATCTGTCTTATACCAGCCTGTGCCTTTGAGGATGAATGATGTATTTGAGATAAGCTTTTTCAATGTTCCACTGCATCTCGGGCATGTACTCAGAGGCTTCTCGCTGAATTTCTGGAGCGCCTCATGTGTTCCGCCGCAATCAAGGCACTCGTATTCATATATAGGCATTTTGCAATCCTCCTGAAAAAACTAATCATTAAATATAACTGAATACTGAGATTGAGGTCAAATGACCTGTTTTAATGGGTAGCGTAAAATCTTCTGTGTAAAATCTTGCGGTAAAAAAGATAAGGGTGTAT
>JASEHP010000051.1 GCA_030018605.1 Thermodesulfovibrionales bacterium | reverse complement strand
AAAAGCGGACATTTCTAAATTGGCAAGAATAGGACATTTCTAAATTGGTAGAACAGCTTGTTTTCGTCCACTTGACAGCAAACTGACATATTTATTATATTTATAACGTTGCGCTTGTCTCATATCCCTTAATGGGAATAATTTCCTTAAAACAGGATAGTATTTAGAAAGATTAGTCTTTAGAAATAAGACTAATCTAACTGGCATACAATTTGATTCGCTAAATTATTTTAGTGAAAAAGTCTTTTATGAACGGAGGTGAATAGGATGAAGAGAATAGTGTCAATTGTTCTTGCCCTTGTTATGGTAATGGTATTTGCAACTGTTTCCATGGCAGGATGGGATAAGTGCAAAGGCTGTCATGTTGATACAGGGAAGCCATTTGAGATGGGGGGAAAACCTGTTTTAACAAAGGCTGCTTTATTGAAAAAGTTTAAGACAGCTGCTGACTTTAAAAAAGCTGCAAAGAATGCACAGAATCCAATAATGAATGCATTTAAAGGTGATGCAGACCTTGATGCATCAGCAAAGGACCTTGGTCTTAAATAAGTCGCTCTAACAATAAAGAGGGATGAATGGTTTTCATCCCTCTTTATTGTTTTTTGTCAGCTTACCTCTATTAATTGCTATTTTACATAGGTGAGCCATGATCCGTATTTTTTATTCTTCCCTTTCACACTATCAAAGAATACAGACTGCAGTTTCTTTGTAACCTTGCCCGCCTTCCCTTCTCCGATTATCCTGCCGTCAACCTCTCGTATCGGAGTTACCTCTGCTGCTGTGCCTGTGAAAAACGCTTCATCAGCTATATAGAGTTCGTCCCTTGTGAACCGCTCTTCTATGACTTCAATCTTTTCATCACGCGCAATCTTCATTATGCTCTCTCTTGTAATTCCCTCAAGCACCGAAGTCAACGGCGTTGTCTTAAGCCTGCCGTCTCTCACAATAAATATATTCTCGCCGCTTCCTTCTGCCACATATCCGTCAGTGTCAAGCAGAAGAGCTTCGTCGTAGCCTAACGATATTGCCTCTTTCTTTGCAAGCTGAGAATTGATGTAGTATCCGCATGCCTTAGCCCTGCTCATCTGTGAGTTTACATGGTTCCTTATGAAGGATGACACCTTAACCCTTATGCCGTTTTTCAGTCCATCGTCACCGAGGTATGCGCCCCACGGCCATACGCTGATGGCAACCTCCACAGGATTATCTTTGGGATATAAGCCCATGGCTCCGTATCCTATATATACCAATGGCCTTATATAGCATTCCTTGACCTTATTTATCTTAACTGTCTTGATTATTGCCTCTTCAATCTCTTTCTCTGAATAAGGAATAGCAAGCAGAAAAATATGGGCTGACTTAAAGAGGCGCTCGACGTGATCCTTGAGTCTGAAGATTGCGGGATCCTCTTTTGTCTCATAACACCTTATGCCTTCAAAAACTCCAAGCCCGTAATGAAGGGTATGAGTCATTACATGCACATTGGCGTTATCCCAATCCACAAACTTGCCGTCCATCCATATCTTTTCTGTCTTCTTTATCATAAGAATTATTCTATAACAAACATAATTATAAATCCAGCGCAAAAGATGACTTAATCTGCGATAGACAGGGTTAGGTAGAACGACAACGAAAAATATCTTCGGAAGCGAAAGCTAATTCTGTCTATCGCTATTATCAGTCAAGTCCCAATCTTTCAAATAAGCTTATTATAATCGTATTTGATATTGGAATACCTTTTCTCGTAAGCCGCAAATAATCGCCTTCCATCTCAAGATGCCCGTCTTCAATTAATTCTCTGCAAACACCGGGCAGGTTCAGGCCGAATTCTTCCGCCTTTGCAAGACTTATCCCCTCAGTCTTTCTGAGATTGAGGAATATAAACTCCTTAATTGCGTCATCGCGCTTAATTTCAGTTGATTCAGCTTCAGGGGTTATTCCTTTATTAAGGTCTTTTATGTATCTTCTGATATCATCAGTGTTCTTTAAGCGGAAGCCTCTGATAAAAGAGTGCGCTCCTGCTCCAGCGCCGACGTATTCTCCCCCGTCCCAGTAATTAAGATTGTGAATGCATCTGAAGCCATGCCGTGCAAAATTTGAAATCTCATAATGCTCATAGCCTTTGCCTCTAAGATGATCTATTGCATAGCCATACATCTCAAGAATCAACTCCTCATCAGGCATTTTGATGTTAGCTAAAAATCCCCCCATCCCCCCTTTAGCAAAGTCGCATCGACTCGCAACCGAGGCGGGCGAGGGGGGATTTGTTTCCTCGGACTTTATCATTTCGTATAATGGCGTCCCTTTCTCAAGCGTGAGTTCGTAAGAGGAAATGTGATTTGGAGAAAATTCCATTGCCTTTGAGAGCGTATCTCTCCATGAATCAAGAGTCTGCCCCGGAATTCCGTATATCAGGTCTACTGAAAAATTATCAATGCCTGAGTTTTTGATTATCCTGACTGCATCCTCTGCTTCTTTTGAAGTGTGAATCCTCCCAAGCGTTCTTAGTTCATCATCATTAAACGATTGAACTCCGATACTCAGCCTGTTTACACCTATTGAAAACATTGCACCTATCTTTGATTTATCAACAGTTCCCGGATTTGCCTCAACAGTCATCTCAGGCAAATCAGAGAATTTAAAATTATTCTTAAGGCATTTAAATAACTGCCCGAAACATTCTTCAGGCAAAATAGAAGGAGTCCCGCCTCCGATATAAACCGTCTTCAACTGCCCTGCAATATCTTTTTTCAGGATTAACTCTTTGCAGAGGGCGTCTGTGTATGCCTTTGCAAGCGATTCGTTATAAGTCACGGAAAGAAAATCGCAGTAAAGGCATTTTTTTATGCAGAAAGGGATATGGACGTAGAGGAAATCTGGCATGGATTAGAGTAACACAAAAATCATTATTATTAGGCGCCACTTCCCGCATTTCTTGACACAACAAACCCGCGCTGATGATTTCAGGCGTAAATCTACTTCACCTTCAACACTGCCAGAAACGCCTCCTGAGGAAGTTCTATCCTCCCGATCTGCTTCATCCTTTTTTTGCCTTCTTTCTGCTTCTCAAGGAGCTTTCTCTTGCGCGTTATATCGCCGCCGTAGCACTTTGCAAGAACGTCTTTCCTCATGGCCCTCACGCTCTCTCGCGCTATGATCTTGCTGCCTATCGTGGCCTGAATAACAACCTCATACATCTGCCTCGGAATAATCCCCCTCAGTTTTTCAGTCAGCTCCCTGCCTTTATAATATGACTTTTCCTTATGCACTATGAGAGAAAGGGCGTCAACAATTTCTCCATTGATGAGGATGTTTAGCTTAACAAGATCTGATTCCCGGAAGCCGAGGAATTCATAGTCCATTGATGCATAACCTTTTGAGATGGATTTCAGCCGGTCGTAAAAATCCCATAAAATCTCATTCAGCGGCAGTTCATACTCAACCTTAATCTTGTCTTTCCCTATAAATATGAAATTCTTCTGCACCCCCCTTTTTTCCTGACAGAGGTCAAGTATAGGCCCTATGAAATCCTTTGGCACGAATATGGTCACAAGAACAAAAGGCTCTTCTATTATCTCGTACTTGTCAGGCAGCAAAGCAGGGTTTTCAATATGAATGACCTCTCCTCCGGTCTTTGTCACCCTGTAAACAACTGTGGGCGCTGTGCTTAAAAGTGAAAGGTCAAACTCCCGTTCAAGCCTTTCTTTTATTATTTCCATGTGAAGAAGTCCGAGAAAACCGCATCTGAACCCGAACCCGAGCGCAAAAGAAGTCTCAGGCTCGTAATTAAAAGACGAATCGTTTAATCTCAGTTTATTAAGCGCATCCCTCAGGTTGTCGTATTCATGCGGTATTGTCGGATAAAGCCCGCAAAAGACCATCGGCTTTATGTCCTTATATCCGGGACACGGCTCCTGTGCCGGAATATCCACATCAGTTATTGTGTCGCCAATCCTTGTGTCTGTTACGCTCTTTATCCCTGCAATTACATAGCCGACCTCGCCTGAGGAAAGCTTTTCCGAAGGCTGCATCTTTGGACTGAAAATCCCGACCTGCGCCACCTCAAAGATATTCCCTGTTGCCATCATCTTTATTTTTTTGCCTGCTCTTACCGTCCCGTCAAAAACCCTTACGAGCACTATTACTCCCTGATAATTATCAAACCATGAATCAAACAATAATGCCTTCAGCGGCTTATCGTCTTCTCCTGTTGGCGGCGGAATTTTTTCCACTATCGCCTCAAGAATCTCTTTTGTGCCTATGCCTTCTTTTGCGCTTGCGAGTATTGCTTCTGAACAGTCAAGCCCTATCGCATCTTCAATCTGCTCCTTTGTTTTTTCAGGCTCAGCGGCAGGCAGGTCTATTTTATTTATGACAGGAATCATCTCAAGGTCATGTTCCACCGCAAGATATGCATTTGCAAGGGTCTGCGCCTCAACTCCCTGAGATGCGTCAACAACCAGAAGCGCTCCCTCGCAAGAGGCAATGCTCCTTGACACCTCGTATGAGAAATCAACATGCCCCGGTGTGTCTATGAGATTGAGGATGTATTCTTTTCTGTCATCAGCCTTATACAGAAGGCGCACTGAATGGGCTTTTATCGTGATGCCTCTTTCGCGCTCAAGGTCCATTGAATCAAGAACCTGCGCCTGCATCTCCCTTGCGCTGAGCGCGCCCGTATATTCAAGAAGCCTGTCCGCAATGGTAGACTTCCCGTGGTCTATGTGAGCTATGATGGAAAAGTTTCGTATATTTTTTGACATATCCACCTCAGAAATTCTATTTAGCTTTATATTTTAACATAGACACCGTGATGCGGACATGACTGCTCCTGAGGCTGTGGAAAATGCAGCGGGGACTGTTTTTCGGCAAGCTTAAACTACCTCTGTGAGACAGCAAATACTGATTCAATATACTATGAAATTACAGTTCCTCAAGCGGGGCTATCCGCTCAGAGACTTCAGCCCCTATTCTGATAGACCCGTTCCGCCTCAGGCGGATTGCCTCAATCCAGCCTCCCGCCGCATAAACTGATGGCCTAAATCATTTTGATGTTTGACACCGCCTGCCCAATCTGCTAAAGTAACACTAATTTCTAAAAAGTAACACCATGGCGACAATACGATTCGGCATATCACTTGACGACACGCTCCTCAAAAAATTTGACAGGCTCATAACCCGAAAGGGCTATGCGGCAAGGAGCGAGGCAATCCGCGACCTTATAAGGGATAACCTTGTCAAAGAAGAATGGGCGGCAGGGGACGAAGAGACCGTGGGCACCATAACAATAGTCTATTCGCATCATACAAGAGAGCTTGCGGATACGCTCACCGAGCTTCAGCATAAATACCACACATCCGTAATTTCGGCAATGCATGTGCATCTTGATGAGCATAACTGCCTTGAAGCGCTTGTTGTGAGGGGAAAAGGGAAAGACATTAAAAAGATTGCGGACAGGCTGATAGGCACAAAGGGCGTAAAGCACGGCAAGCTTACTGTGACAACAACAGGGAAGCATCTAAGATAAACCTTGTCGCATTAATTTCAGGGGGCAGCTATGCACATGGCAGACGCGTTGCTTTCACCAGCGGTAGGCGCGGGTTTCTGGGCTGGGACTTTAGGGGCAATTACGTATTGTTCAAAAAAACTTAAAGAAAATACAGACGAAAAGATTATCCCGCTTATGGGCGTGCTTGGCGCCTTTATCTTTGCCGCGCAGATGATTAATTTCACCATCCCGGGCACAGGTTCAAGCGGACATATAGGCGGAGGAATGCTTCTTAGCATTCTGCTCGGACATTACGCGGCGTTTCTTGTGATAGCGTCTGTGCTTACAATTCAGGCGTTGTTTTTTGCAGACGGAGGATTGCTTGCCCTCGGCTCAAATATCTGGAATATCGGCATTTACCCTTGTTTTATAGCATACCCTCTTATTTATAGAACTGTTGTAAATAGCAATAAAACTTCACGGACAATAATCATTGCCTCGGTCCTAAGCGTTATAGCTGCGCTTGAACTCGGCGCATTTTCTGTGGCGCTGCAAACTAAACTCTCGGGCATAACAGAGCTTCCTTTCGGGACATTTTTAATAGTCATGTTAACAATCCATCTGCCCATAGGTATTGTTGAAGGCATTATTACCGCAGGCGTTGTGAACTATATAAAAACTATCAGGCCGGATATTATTGAAGGCGCCGGAGAAGTAAGGCCGCTTTCTGGAGGCATCTCTTTTAAAAAAATCGTTATTTCGTTTGCAGCGCTTGCAGTCCTCACAGGCGGCGTATTTTCATTAATTGCATCTTCGCGCCCTGACGGACTTGAGTGGTCAATAGAGCAAATCTACGGCAAGGCAGAGCTTCCCGACAAGAGAAATCCAATAACAAAAAAACTGTCAGAAATTCAGAAGAGAATAGCAATAATGCCAGACTATAACTTCCCGGCAAAAGATAAGCCTGCGGCAGGCGAGTCTGCATCAGGTTTGTTGGGAGGCATCATGGTTTTGGTTTTAATTTTTTTCATGGGCATGGTGATAAAGATAATAAAAAAAGGGCGGCAAAAGCCATGACATTCGACACCGAATATTTCAATATAGGCTATCTTGACAGCCTTTCATATAAAGACACCTTTGTCCACAGGCTTGATCCGAGAGTGAAACTCCTCGTGTCTTTTATATTCATTTTATGCGTTGTCTCATTCCCGAGACATGAGATCACAGGACTTATGCCGTTTTTTATCTACCCTGCGTTCTTGCTGGCTGCCGGCGATATTCCTCTTAATGCAATCGCAAAAAAAATAATTTTTGTGTCGCCTTTTGCTGTTTTGATCGGAATATTTAACCCCCTGTTCGACAGGGATGTGATAGCTGCGTTTTACGGCATACAAATTACCGGAGGCTGGCTCTCTTTTTTTTCGATACTTGTTAAATTTATTCTCACTGTAAGCGCCATGCTTCTTTTGGTTGCAGTCACATCATTCCCCGGATTATGCGAGTCGCTTGAAAGGCTTAGGCTTCCAAAGGCATTTGTGATTCAGCTATTATTTTTATACAGATACCTTTTTGTGCTTCTTGAGGAGGCGCTCAGAATGATGAGGGCAAGAGAAGCAAGGTCATTTGACGGAAAGGGCAGGGATATAAAAACATTCATAAAATTCATCTCGGTTCTCCTCATAAGGACGCTGGAAAGGGCAGAGAGAATTTATCAGGCAATGCTCTCAAGGGGATTCAAAGGAGAGATTAGGATGAATAGAAGATATAAGCCCGGCATCCGGGATTTGCTTTTTACAATGATTTCTATCGCAATGTTTTATGCATTCAGGAAATACGATATAGTCAATCTCGTGGGCAATACGCTTGGGGGACCGCTCAGATGAGCCATCATATAATAGAATCAAGTGATGTATGTTTTAGTTATCCTGACGGCACAGAGGTTTTGAAAGGCATTACGTTCAGGATACTGCATGGAGAATCAGTCGGCCTTATCGGAGCAAACGGCGCTGGGAAGACAACGCTTCTTATGAATCTGAACGGACAGTTGCTTCCCGCAAAAGGAGTTATATCCATTGGAAATATCCCGCTTGATAAGAAAACGCGGCAGGAGATAAGGAAAAAAGTTGGCTTTGTCTTTCAAAATCCCGACGACCAGTTATTCATGCCTACTGTTTATGAGGATGTGGCTTTTGGGCCCTTTAACCTTGGATTAAGCTCCGAAATGGTAGATGAAAGGGTAAAGAACGCGCTTGAGACTGTTGGATGCCTTCATCTCTGCAACAGACCCCCGCACAGGCTCTCGGAAGGGCAAAAGGCTGCTGTTGCCATTGCTGCTGTTATGGCAACGAACCCTGACATACTGCTTATGGACGAGCCTGCATCAAACCTTGACCCGAGATCACGGAGGCAGTTAATAAACCTTCTTAAGGGCTTCTATCACACAAAGATCATTGCCTCGCATGACATGGACCTTATACTTGAGGTGTGTGAAAGGTGTATAGTAATAAAAGACGGCAGGATTACTGCGGATGACCCTGCCGGGGAGATTCTTTTAAATAAGGCGCTGCTTGAGGAAAACGGGCTTGAACTGCCTTTATCCAAGCAGAATATTATTTATACAGAGAGAGGAATAAGATGAAAGAGACGGAAAAACTTAAGCATCTTCTTGAACACTGGTCAGAGCATAACGAAGAACATGCAAAGACATACCTTGAGTGGGCGGAAAAGGCAGCAGCCTCAGGGAATAAGGATCTGTCATCTATTCTTAAAGAGATTGCCGATAGCACAAAGAGGATGGACGGGTTGTTTGAGAGGGCAAAGAAGATTGCGGAGGGCAAATAAGTGTCAGAGCATCAAAGTGTCACAGTGTCAAAGTCTCTGATGTTCTGTTGCTCTGATACTCTGACCCTCTGATACTTTGATACTTAGAGAATATGGATATTAAACTTCCTGATGGGTTTGAGAACAAAGAAGAGGCTATGGAGGCATTGATTAAGAAAGAGATTGACGCCGCTGAATCGGAATTGTTCGCTGTTAGGCAGGATATAGAAAAATTCCTTTTTGAGAAAAAAGGCTATTCTGCAAGCGAGATAGAAAAAGACGTTGAATTTGAAGTCTTAATCGGAGATGAAAGGTGCAAATCAAGAGCGGACATTGTCATAAGTATTGACGACAAAAAACTTGTATTAATAAAATGTTCTGTTGGCGCTCTGGGTTCAAGAGAAAGGCAGGCAGTCGCATGTGCGCGTGTGCTTGACTCTTATCAGATACCATTTGCCGTTGTAACGGACGCGGTGGAGGCGATAGCACTTGATACATTAACAGGCAAGGTTATCAGCGAGGGCATGGTATCCATTCCTTCAAGAAATGAACTTGGTGAACTTCTCCAGAAAATTGAATTTAAAAAGCTCCCTTCTGAAAGGACAGAAAAGGAAAAGCGAATCCTCCTTGCATTCGATTCGATTAAATGCACAATAAATTACGGAGAGTAATTAAAACAAATCCTTCTGCTTTTCGCTGGAAGTTCTGCCTGTATTTCTTTCGTATCTTTCAGCGATTCCGAATAATTGGCATAATTACTTTTTTCGGTGTCTGTTTTGGAGTAGATAGAGTAACATCAATTCTGTAAATATGAATTAGGGTATAATTCTCAGGGGAAAAACAATCTCTTAAAGAGAAAGGAGAACTATACCCATGAAGAGGAGTTTA
>JASEHP010000050.1 GCA_030018605.1 Thermodesulfovibrionales bacterium | reverse complement strand
CTGAGCACAAGATCGGGTATGAAGCCATTTACCAGTACATCTATGCCGGGGGCCGCGATTTGATTCCCTGCCTTGCCAGAAAGCACAAGCAGCGGAAGAATCGCGGTTATACGCGCAAACATGCTCAAAGCCATATCCCTCAACGGGTTCCGCTTAGTGAACGTCCGGAGATCGTTAATAGCCGCGAAAGATTTGGTGACCGGGAAGCGGATACTGTCGTATCTCGCGCGAGCAAATCCGCGCTCCTGGTTTTAAGTGAAAGGAAAAGCAGGGCGATAATGATAACTAAGTTGTTCAGGAAGACGGCTGCGAAGGTACGAGTGGCAGCCGTTCGCAGGCTTAAGGAAATGCCCGACGGTTTGCGACTTACGCTAACTTATGATAACGGGCCGGAAAATGTTGAACATCAGGCAATCAACCGTGAGCTTGGAACTCGGTCATTCTTCTGCGCACTATATCACAGTTGGGAAAAAGGCACGGTAGAAAACAGCATAGGCCTTATCCGCAGGTATTTCCCAAAGAAGACTAATTTTGCCGAAGTGAGCTACTATGAGGTAGGAAGTGTCGAAAGAAGGCTTAACAACAGGCAGAGAAAGTGCTTAAATTATGCTACACCGAGCGAAGTGCTGAGTGGTGCAATAGCTGGTGGAATGTAGTTACGCGTTTTAATAGGCTGCTGTGTTTTTTTCGGAAATCCTCATAAGGCACCACCGAATAGCCTTTGAGTGACATCAGAGAATTTTTATAACAAATCTCGGCGAAGTGAAAGATAAGCAATTTCAACTGTCTGAGCCCAAAGGCGAGTTTTGAAATTGCCTGCAACGAGCCATAGATTTGTCAAAAAGTCTCTGCAGAAAGCGAGAAGGCTGTTTGGCGGCACTATAGGATCTCTATTATGCATATATTTGAGATTGCCTGTCAGAGCCGTCTGATTCGCCAAGGCGAAAAAGACAGGCACAGCTTACTGCTTTTATGTCCTGTGATATTCCTGAATGGATTTTATGCTTATATTTTTCCTGCGGAGCATGTCTATTGCATTGACAACTGCCTTTGCGCCTGAAACAGTCGTCGTATAAGGCACCCGGTACTGGAGCGCGCTATGCCTTATTGAAAAAGAATCCCTCTGAGCCTGAGCATCGCTGACTGTATTGATGATGAAATTCACTTCCTTATTTTTGATTAAATCCACGATATGAGGCCTTCCTTCTTTTACCTTATTTATTACCTCAACTTCGATTCCTTTGCCGCTGAGATGCCCTGCAGTGCCGCGGGTCGCAATTACCTCAAAACCCATGGCAATGAGTCTCTTCACAATATCGCATATCCCGTCCTTGTCTTCATCCCTGACGCTTATCACAATCTTACCCGACACAGGGATTCTGTTGTTGGATGATAACTGAGCTTTTGCATATGCAATACCGAAATCCTCGTCTATGCCCATGACCTCTCCTGTTGATTTCATCTCCGGGCCGAGTATTGTGTCAACGCCGCTGAACCTGTCAAAAGGAAATACTGCTTCTTTTACGGCAACATGCTTTATTTCCTTTTCAGTTGTCAGTCCGAGTTCCTTCAATGTTTTTCCAAGCATAACCTTTGCGGCAAGTTTTGCCAGCGGAACTCCTGTTGCCTTGCTCACATAAGGTATTGTTCTCGACGCTCTCGGATTTACCTCAAGGATGTATATCTCGTTGTCCTTTACCGCAAACTGAATATTCATAAGCCCTATGACATTAAGCTCGCGCGCCAGAGCCTTTGTCTGCTTTTTGATCTCATCAACAATGGCTTTGTTCAGAGAATAAGGCGGCAAAGAGCACGCAGAATCGCCCGAATGTATGCCTGCCTCCTCTATGTGTTCCATAACACCGCCGACAATCACGTCAATTCCGTCTGAAATAGCATCAACATCCACTTCAACAGCGCCAGACAGATATTTATCAATGAGAACAGGATGCTCGGGCGATGCCTTTACAGCCCTCTCCATGTAATCAAGAAGTGAACTCTCATCATAGACAATCTCCATTGCCCTTCCGCCAAGCACATAAGAAGGCCTCACCATCACAGGATAACCTATCTTCTTGGTAATCACTACGGCGTCTTCAGGAGACATGGCAGTGTCGCTCTCCGCCTGCTTGAGATTGAGTTTATGGAGAAGTCCCTTGAATCTCCTCCTGTCTTCTGCGCGGTCTATTGAGTCAGGCGAAGTGCCGAGAATCTTTACGCCCTCTTTTTCCAATGGCACTGCAAGCTTCAACGGTGTCTGCCCTCCGAACTGAACGACAATGCCCTCGGGTTTTTCAGCTTCAATGATGCTTAAGACATCCTCTATTGTCAGCGGTTCAAAATAAAGCCTGTCCGAAGTGTCATAATCAGTGCTCACTGTCTCAGGGTTGCAGTTAATCATTATTGTTTCATAGCCCAATTCTTTCAAGGCAAAGACTGCATGGACGCAGCAGTAATCAAACTCAATCCCCTGCCCTATTCTGTTCGGACCAGAGCCGAGAATAATTACCTTTTTGCGGTCTGTAGGATTGGCTTCGGACTCCACAACAGAAGTGTCAGAGTTACAAAGTGTCAGAGTGTCAGAGCCTTTAACTTTGATACTTTGATACGTTGACCCTTTGACACTAAAAAACTGTTTTTCATACGTTGAATACATATACGGAGTATATGCAGCAAATTCCGCAGCGCATGTATCCACCATTTTATAGACAGGCTTTATTCCGAATTCATTCCTCAGCTTTCTTATCTCGGCCTCTGTTTTTCCTGAAAGTTTGGCAATACGCATGTCAGAAAAACCGAATTCCTTTACATCTCTTAAAAGAATTCTGAATTCGGAGTTATCCCCCCCACCCACCCCTCCCCCTCGAGGGGGGAGGGGTTCCGCCTCAGACGGATTCGCCGAAGGAGAAAGGGAGGGGGTGTTGCTGACTTTTTTAATTCTTTCCTCCATCTCTACAATCTGCCTTATGTTATTCAAAAACCACGGGTCAATCCATGTAAGTTCATAAATCTCACTAACAGGCATTCCATTCCTCATTGCCTGAACGATATACCATAACCTCTCCGCATTAGGTATCTTGAGTTTCGCTTTAATTTCGGCATTGCCCATGTCTATTTCTTCAAAGCCATAGCTGCCGATCTCAAGGCTCCTCACTGCCTTCTGCAAAGATTCTTTGAAAGTTCTGCCTATAGACATAACCTCTCCGACAGATTTCATCTGCGTTGTGAGCGTGGAATCAGCCGCCGGGAATTTCTCAAATGCGAATCCCGGAACCTTTGTCACAACATAATCAATCGCGGGTTCAAAGGATGCAGGCGTTTCCCTTGTTATATCATTTGGTATTTCTTCAAGCGCAAGCCCCACTGCAAGCTTTGCGGCAATCTTTGCTATAGGAAATCCTGTTGCCTTGCTTGCAAGCGCGGATGACCTTGAAACACGAGGATTCATCTCTATAACAACCATCCTGCCGTCTTTCGGATTCAATGCAAACTGGATATTGGAGCCTCCCGTGTCAACGCCTATCTCCCTGATAATCGCGATTGCTGCATCGCGCATCCGCTGATATTCCTTGTCTGTGAGGGTCTGGGCAGGAGCAACTGTAATTGAGTCTCCAGTATGAACTCCCATAGGATCAAAATTTTCTATGGAGCAGATGATAACGACATTGTCCTTCATATCCCGCATCACCTCAAGCTCGTATTCCTTCCAGCCGATAACTGATTCTTCCACAAGCACCTGATGAACAGGACTCAGTTTCAGTCCATTGTCAAGCATCTCCGTGTATTCTTCCATGTTATATGCAATACCGCTTCCTGTCCCTCCAAGAGTGAATGAGGGACGTAATATTGCAGGGAAGCCGATATGTTCAACTGCGTCAAGCCCGTCTTTCATAGTGCCGATATGCGAGCTTTTCGGCACCTCAAACCCTATCTTCCCCATTGCCTCCTTGAAAAGCTCTCTGTCCTCGGCTTTCTTTATCGCATGGAGTTTTGCGCCGATAAGCTCAACGCCGTATTTTTCAAGCGTTCCGCTTTCAGCAAGTTCAACCGCAAGGTTAAGAGCTGTCTGTCCGCCCATTGTCGGAAGCAGGGCATCAGGCCTTTCTTTCTTTATTATCAGATCAATGATATCTGCTGTTAACGGCTCTATGTAAGTTGCATCAGCAATCTCAGGGTCTGTCATGATTGTTGCAGGATTGGAATTGACAAGAACTACTTTATATCCCTCTTCGCGCAAGGCCTTGCACGCCTGAGTTCCCGAATAGTCAAACTCGCAGGCCTGACCTATGACGATAGGTCCCGAACCGATTAATAAGATTTTTTTAATGTCAGTTCTTTTGGGCATCGTATTTAAGTGTCAGAGTATCATAGGGTCACAGGGTCAAAGTGTCAAAGCTTATGTTCTGAATTTTTATGCCTGACGCTTTTGGTAAATGCGTTTAGCATTAACCCTATCTCAACACGCAAGTCCTCCAATCTTTGATATTCTGTTCCACTTATAAAATTTAATTCCCTAACTACTTCTAACAAATAGTCTGTCTCTACGAGAGACCTGTTAGCTATATTAAGAAAGCTTAAAAATTCTTTTTTGCTATTGCTTGCGTGTCCCTCCACTATATTCAGGGGAATAGAAAAAGCAGCTCTCTTAATCTGGGAGGTCAATGCATATAATTCTTCTTTAGGGAACTTGCTGCTAAGCTTATAGATTTCTATTGCAAATACATGCGCCTTTTCCCATATCTTTAACTTCTTATACCCTTTCCTCTCTATCATCTCTCTTTGATCCTCTGACCCTTCGACGCTCTGATACTTTTTATATTCCTCTGCTCTGACACTCTGATACTGTGACGGACACTACGAGCATTTCTCAATCATCTCCCTGAATCTCTTAAACAAGTGCGCGGAGTCATTAGGCCCCGGCCCTGCCTCGGGATGGTGCTGGACAGAGAATATCGGAAGTTCAACATGCTGCATTCCCTCTTCAGAACCGTCAAAAAGATTTTTATGCGTGAGTTTAACCTGCCCTTTAAGGCTGTTTATGTCAACACAGTAATTGTGATTTTGTGATGTTATTTCAACCCTTTCTGTTTTCAGGTCTTTTACAGGATGGTTTCCGCCGTGATGCCCGAATTTTAATTTATATGTCCTTCCTCCCATCGCAAGCCCGAGTATCTGGTGTCCGAGGCATATTCCGAATATCGGTTTTTTGCCCATCAGCTTCTTTGTATTTTCAATCGCATACGTCACTGTCTGAGGGTCTCCGGGCCCATTGCTTAAGATTATTCCGTCAGGGTTCATCTCAAAAACTTTCTCCGCATCTGTTTGCGCGGGAACAACAGTGACGTCAAACCCTGCCTCAACAAGATTTCTCAGTATATTGAACTTTATGCCAAAATCGTAAACAACCACGTTCCTCTTAGTGTCAGAGCGTCCAAGTGTCAGAGTGTCAGAGTTTTTATCTTTGATGCTTTGATACTTTGATACTTTGATACTTAGCGGGCATCCCTTCCAGCATCCTTCTTTCCATTTGTATTGTTTTTTTGTTGTCACTTCTTTTACAAAGTCAAATGCAGAAATTCCCGGATGTTTCTTTACCTTTTTCAGAAGGCTTTCAGGATTTAAATCCTTTATTGATATTATTCCCATCTGCGCGCCGTGGTTACGCAGATGCCTGGTCAGCGCCCTTGTATCAATGCCCTGAATCCCGACAATATTAGATTTCTTAAGATATTCGCCAATACTTGTCTTTGAACGCCAGTTAGAAGGAAAATTGCAAACCTCTTTCACTATGAACCCTTCTGCCTTAATTCCCCCTTGAGATTCAATGTCCTCTTCATTTACGCCGTAATTTCCAATCTGTGGATATGTCATGGTTACTATTTGTCCCTTGTATGATGAGTCCGTGAGTATTTCCTGATAGCCTGTCATGGATGTATTAAAGACAACCTCGCCGATGGTCTCGCCTTCGGAGCCGAACCCCTCGCCTTCAAAAACAATCCCGTCTGAAAGCACTAATAATGCCTTACTCATATATCTTCCCTTTGCATACCGTCATCACAGGCATTCCCTTCAAAACCCTTCCGTCAAAAGGCGTATTTTTGCCTTTGGATACAAACCTTTCAACATCAACTTTAAATTCTTTATTTATATCAACTATGACGATGTCTGCATCGGCGCCAGCCGTTAGCGTTCCTTTATTTAAGCCCAAAATCTTAGCCGGATTCATTGCCATCTTCCCAACAAGCTGCTGTATGGTTAAAACACCCTCATGCACAAGATTTAAACTCAAACTTATAGCAGTCTCAAGCCCTGATATTCCGGAAGGGGCGTGATCAAATTCCCGCAGTTTCTCATCCTTATGATGGGGCGCATGGTCAGTCGCGATAACATCAATAGCGCCGTCTTTCAAGCCCTGCTTAATCGCATCAACATCTTTCTGCGTCCTAAGCGGAGGATTAACCTTTGCATTCGTGTTATATCCCCCGACATTCTTCTCCGTAATGCTGAAGTAATGCGGGCATGTCTCTGCAGTTACATTTATTCCCCTCTCCTTAGCGTCTCTGATTATTCTTACAGAGCCTTCTGTTGAGATATGGGCAATATGAAGCTTTCCGCCGGTAAGTTTTGCGAGCGCGATGTCCCTGCTGATTATTATCTCCTCTGCTTCGGAAGGTATTCCCTTTAATCCGAGAGTTAATGACAACAGACCTTCATTCATCACGCCGCCTTCGGAAAGGTTTATATCCTCGCAATGAGAAATTATCGGGACATTGAATGCCTTCGTATATTCAAGCGCCCTTCTCATAATAAGACTGCTCATGACAGGCATTCCGTCATCTGAAAAAGCAACACAGCCTTCTGAAAACATTATTCCTATCTCAGCAAGCTCTTCGCCTTTCTGCCCCTTTGTTAGTGCGCCGATCGGATAGACAGTGCATGCGCCTTCCTGAATCGCCTTCCTGATAATAAAATCCGTAACGCTTGAATTATCATTTACAGGATTCGTATTAGGCATTGAGCAGACTGTTGTGAAGCCGCCCTTAACAGCAGCCATGGTCCCTGTCTTTATAGTTTCCTTGTATTCATACCCCGGTTCCCTGAGGTGTGTATGCATGTCAATAAGGCCGGGCAGAACGTATAAGCCTGAAGCATCAATCTCACGAGTATCAGAGCGTCCGAGGGTCAGAGTGTCAGAGCCTTTGACCCTTTGAGCCTTTGACCCTTTGATACTTATTTCCTTTATCTTCCCCTTCTCTATCAGCACATCTCCTATCCCGTCAATGTTCTGAGAAGGGTCAACAATATGTCCATTTTTAATTAATATATTCATTCCTTATACCTTTTAGCTGTCATTCCGGGTGCAACGAGGAATCTCGTCTTGAGAGATTGCTTCGTCGCTAACACTCTTCGCAATGACACTTCTTTCATTCCCTCTCTCCTGCCAGCAGATACATTACAGCCATTCTTACAGCAAGGCCGTTGGTAACCTGCTCAAGTATCACAGACCTTGGCCCGTCAGCAACATCTGAAGCCACCTCCAAACCCCTGTTCATGGGACCGGGATGCATCACAATAGCATCCATATCAGCCTTAAAAAACCTCTCTGATGTGAGCCCCCAGTTCTTTGAATATTCAAGAGTGGACGGGAAAAATCCCCTGCCCTGCCTTTCCATCTGAATCCTCAGCACCATAACAACATTAACTCCGTCAAGCCCTGAATCCATGTCATGGAAAACTCTGACGCCCAGCTTCTCAAGTTCCCGAGGAACCAATGTAGGGGGGCCTATCAGCCTTACCTCTGCGCCGAATTTTGTAAGTAAATAGATATTTGACTTTGCTACTCTGCTGTGAAGTATATCCCCGACTATAGCAACTTTTAATCCCTCAATCCTTCCTGTCTTTTCTTTGATTGTAAATGCGTCAAGCAGAGCCTGTGTTGGGTGTTCGTTTATGCCGTCGCCTCCGTTTATAACAGAGGCGTTGATGTGCCTTGAGATAAGATGCGGCGCTCCGGATGATGAATGCCTTATCACCATGAAATCAGATCCAAGCGCCTGAACATTGAGAGCTGTATCTATAAGGCTTTCTCCTTTAACAACACTGCTCGTTGTAACCGACAGGTTTAAGACATCAAGGCTCAGCCTTTTTTCCGCAAGTTCGAACGAGGTTCTCGTTCTTGTTGAAGGCTCAAAAAAGAGATTAACAGCGGTCTTTCCTCTCAGGGCAGGGACTTTCTTAATATCACGCTTAAGCACGTCCTTAAATCCTGATGCCGTATTAAGAATGAGGATTATCTCGTCTTTTGTGAGTTCCTTAATGCCGAGAAGATCTTTTGAAGAAAGTTTCATCCCAAAATCCCTCTATTCTGTCGTTGCGAGCAGGTACCTCGCTTGTCATTGCGAGGCAAAGCCGAAGCAATCTCGTTTGTTGCTCGGGATAAACTCCGCAATCTCGCTTTTAAAGATTGCCACGTCGCTAACGCTCCTCGCAATGACATTTTCATGGACAGTCTCATTCTATTGTCACCTTATCCTCAAGCCCGTCTTCTTGAAGGCTGACCTCTACATCCTCATTTATTGCCGTTGGTATATTTTTGCCTGCGAAATCAGCCTTTATCGGAAGCTCCCTGTGTCCCCTGTCTATCAAAACTGCAAGCTGTATGCAAGATGGCCGTCCCATATCCATCAGCGCATCCAGAGCAGCCCTTATGGACCTGCCTGTAAAAAGGACATCGTCAACGAGAACGACTTTCATGTCTGTTATCTCGCAGGGCACCTCTGTCCTTCTGACCGCAGGCTGTTTTTCCCTGATGTTCAGGTCATCCCTGTAAAAGGCTATATCAAGAGAGCCGACTGGAATTTCCTTACCCTCTATCTCCTTAATCTTGCCTGCAAGCCTCTTTGCAAGATGCACGCCCCCCCTCTGTATGCCCACAAGGCAGAGGTCTTTTGTCCCTTTGTTTTTTTCAAGGATCTCATGCGCCATGCGCGCAAGTATCCTGTCTATGTCTTTTTTATCAAGCAGTTCCTTCATCATTACCTCAAGTGTCAGAGTATCAGAGTGTCACAGTATCAGAGTTAGAAACTCTGACCCTCTGACGCTTTGACCCTTTGATACTGTCTTTTTCGGGCATAAAAAAACCCTCCCCATTTCACTTGAGGAAGGTTTATCTTGTTTTCATTTCCGCAGCTCACGCTGCCTCCTTTGCCTTCTTAACCTCGCAGGGCTATCCTTAAAGGCAAAGATATTAAAGCATAACAAATAAATTCTTGTCAATTCTTTTTAAAGGGGTTGTTCTACCAATTTAGAAATGTCCTATTCTTGCCAATTTAGAAATGTCCGCTTTT
>JASEHP010000004.1 GCA_030018605.1 Thermodesulfovibrionales bacterium | reverse complement strand
GACACGGCATAGAGATAACGAAATATGGGACATACAAGGCGATGAAACAGATGGGCCTGCTTTTACCCTGCAATTACACCAAAGAACTGAAAGAACAGGTACAGGCCAGGCAGCAGTATCTGCATAAGCCTGAAGGAATAAACCAGTTGTGGCAGGTAGACTTTACGGAGTTTCAGATACCGGAATATGGAACATACTACTCAACGAATGTGCTGGATTACTTCTCGCGATATGTGCTTGCATGTCTGATAAGGGCAAGCCACACAGCAGATGACCTTATGGATGCCATTGAGATGGCAAAACAGGCGGCTCGGAGCATATCAGGAGAAGGCTGTTTCCCTGAGAAAGTGCTTTTAGTCAGTGATCAGGGTCCTGCGATGAAGTCAAAGACATTCAGGAAATACATACAGGGTTCGATATTCAGACATGTGCTGGCAAGGGGGCATCACCCGCAGACCGTAGGGATGCTTGAGAGGTTCAATCAGAGCCAGAAATATGAAAGGATATATCGGCGGGAATACACAGACCCGATTGATGCAGAGATTGACTTAGAAGCCTACAGGATAAAATACAACACCTATAGGCCGCATGAGGCGCTGGGATATGATGTTCCGGCTAATTATTATAAACTTGAAAACATGGTGGGACTAACTTTAAACTCAAAATAGTTGTTCCGAAAATGTCGAGCAGGACAGTATCACTCGGCAACCGGGAATCATACAATGCATGGAAGGGCTTTCTGGAGGATCTTGTGCGCAGGGGAATGAGCGAGCCGATGCTAACCGTTATAGATGGATGTCCGGGGCTCAGCAAGGCGGTTGATGAGGTCTTCCCTGAATCGCACAAACAGAGATGTACAAAACACAAGACTGAAAACGTGCTGGACAAAGCGCTGGAACACGACAGGGTCTCGGTGAAGGAGTCAGTGCGGAAGGTATTCTATGCCTCAACCTATGAGCATGCAAAGGAAGCATTAGAGATGTTCAAGAAAAAGTGGAGCATGAAATATCCTTCAGCAGTCGAGTGTCTCACCGAAGATATAGAGAGCTGCCTGACCTACTACAAATATCCTTATCAGCATTGGCTCAGAATACGGACGACCAATGTAGTGGAACGGAGTTTCAAGGAGGTGAAGCGAAGGGTAAAAGGGATAGGACGGTTTCAGAATGAGGAGCGTGCACTCACCATGGTTTACTGGCAGCTCAAAGAACTGAGATGGAATGGAGTGATTATGAACAAAGAGGCAAAGGCAATCCTCGCTAAAATCCGCATATCAAGGATTCAGAGGATTGCGGCATAATTGAAGCTATGAAAACCCTTGAGAATAAAGCCCTGATGAGATTTTACAGAAAAGACTTGACAATGCCCTTCTCTACCGCCTCTGTCAGTTCCCTATTTGCCTTGCTCACTTCTTCGTGGGAAATCTGTCTGCCTATAAGCCGCCTGCTTAACATGGATAGCGTACGGGTGCTTATCCCTGTCAGATACATAACTGACAAGTCCTCTGCTATCCTGTCTTCATATCGCTTGCCGCGAGGCAATACATGGGTCTGATATTGCCCCTTCCGATCTCTCGGAACATTTACTGCTACTTCTCCAATCCCTTTAATGCAGAAGTCACGGGGATAGCTGCCATTACGATGATTTGCCCCGCCCTTGCTCCGCTCATATTCATCACGACCTAAATAATGCGTCAGTTCTGCTTTCATGAGGTTCGTCAAGTAATCCCCTACATCCTTTTGCACGTTCATGGTGGCCATCTCAAATATCCTTGACGGATTCTCCTGTAATCCTTTGATTAAATTTACGACTTCTGGTACGCTAATCTTAATTTTCATGGGTGCCCCTCCTTTTGATTTTTGTTACTGGCCGTAACAAAGTATTTTATAGGAGGTGCGCCCCTTTTTTACCCTATTTCATTTTCACACAAGAAAGTTTACACTACCGTGTTTTTCTGCCGGGGTCATGGTATACCCTTCCGGTCTTCTGGTAGAAGAGTTTGTGTCGCTTGAGGACTTTGCCTATGGTGGACTCAGCTATGGTCTTTAACCCGTTACCCTGACAGAATTCATCCAGAAGGGGCTTGATTTTCTCTTTTCCCAACCGGGGATGCTTTTGCCTTATCTGTCTGATGAATTGAACAATTTCCACAGCTACCGTCATAGTTCTTGTCCGTTTGGGTCTTGTGGACTCAGGAACCAGCCCCTCAAGCGCCCCTCCATTACGATTGAGCTTCTGCCGCCATCGGCTAATCACTTTCCGGTCTGCCCCAAAAGCTTCTTTTGTGGCCTGTTCCCCATACTGCCTATAAAATCCAATAATCCGCAACCGCTCCTGTGCAACTTCGCTACTGGTAAATTTCCTGAGGCTTGAAAGCATCTGTTGATACCTCCTGTAGCCTCGTATCCTACTAAATATCGGGTATGCTCTGGCATAATGATCCATTACTCCTTAACGTCGCATATGTATCGTAACTTTTTCACCTTGCCGAGATTTTTCAGGGCAAATGCGGATACCCTGTAGCCAAGGACAAGCCTGGGGCATATGTGGCCGTGGAATTTAACAATCTCGTCAAGTTTTTTCATGCTATTTCATATCCTCTCCCCATAAGGTGCAACCAGTGTGTTATATCCCTCATCCGCGAGGGTCTTTGCGAGGGTAAATGCATCGTCTTTTGAATTGAATTTGCCGACCCTGACCCTGTAGTATTTGCCTCCGCTTATCTCAGCCTCTGTTATATAGACCGTGGCATATTTAAATTCAAGAGATGCTTTCATGCGCGTTGCATTTGAAAGGTCTTTATAAGAACCGATCTGTATTGTAAAAGGCCCGTTGCCGCCTGTAGGCGAATATTTTATGTATTTTATGTACCGCATGTCCCTGCCGAGATATTCGGTTCTTACCTTTCCGGTTCCTGGTCCTATTAATTCGATCTCTTTAGCGCAGGCGTATGAAAGATCTAAGTCCCTTCCCGGAATAAACGGACCCCTGTCATTCACAGCGCACTCAACGCTTTTGCTGTTTAAGATATTTGTCACCTTCAACTTTGTCCCGAAAGGATATTCCTTATGCGCGCATGTATTTGCATGCATATTGTAAGGCTCGCCTGATGATGTCAGCTTTCCATGAAAATCAGGCCCATACCATGAGGCAACTATATATTTTGTTTCTAAAAGCGCCGGTCTTTCTTTTGGCTGGGTTTCGTATTTTGGATAGTCTTCATAGTATCTGTATCTTGGAGCAGCGCAGGAAGTGAGAAAAGACAGAGCAACAGAGCAAAAGAACAGTAATGCAAAAGTATGAGTGCCATTTCTACTTCTGCGCATCTGGGCTTCTGTTATTCTGCGCTTCTGAATCACTACAGTATATACCTGCTCAGGTCTTCATCCTTTACAATATCAGCGAGTTTGGCTCTCACATATTTCCTGTCTATCGGAAGTTTGCCGTTCTTTTTTTCAGGCGCCTCAAATGATATATCCTCAAGGAGTTTTTCAAGCACTGTATGAAGCCTTCTTGCACCTATGTTTTCAGTCTTTTCATTTACTGTTGCCGCAATGCCTGCTATCTCCTCAACGGCATCTTCCCTGAAATTTATCTCTATATTTTCTGTTGCAAGCAGCGCCGTGTACTGCTTTGTGAGTGCGTTATAGGGTTCTGTAAGAATCCTCGCAAATTCATCTTTTCCCAATGGGTCAAGCTCGACCCTTATAGGAAACCTTCCCTGAAGTTCTGGGATGAGGTCTGAGGGTTTTGACATATGGAATGCGCCTGCTGCGATGAATAATATATGCTCTGTTTTTACAGGGCCGTGCTTTGTTGTTACTGTTGTGCCTTCAACAACAGGAAGAAGGTCCCTCTGAACGCCTTCCCTTGATACGTCCGGGCCGTGAGCATGTCCCCTGCTTGCAACCTTGTCAATCTCGTCTATGAAGATAATCCCTGTCTGCTGGACTCTATCAATAGCCTCTTTTGTCACCTTGTCCATATCAATCAGTTTGTTTGCCTCTTCCTGCACGAGTATTCTTAATGCTTCCGGCACTCTGGCTTTTTTCCTCTTTGCCTTGTCAGGGATTAACCCTCCGAGCATCTCTTTCAGGTTTATCTCAAGCTCTTCAAGCCCTACGTTTGAGATTACGCCGAACGGCATTACCTTTTCTCTTACCTCTACATCCACATATCTGTTATCAAGCTTGCCGTCTTTAAGCTGCTGCCTGAGCCGTTCTCTCGTCTCTTTATATTTCTCCTTCTCCTCCTCCTCGATGCTTATGCCGCGCGTCTGCCGCGGGGCAGGAAGCAGAAGATCAAGAAGCCGTTCTTCTGCAAGGGATTCTGCCTTCTCCTGAATCTTTTCTATATGCTCGGACTTAACCATGTTCAGCGAGATTTCCGTAAGATCCCTTATCATTGATTCAACGTCCCTGCCTACATAGCCTACCTCTGTAAACTTGGAGGCTTCTATTTTCAGAAACGGCGCATGTGCAAGCCTTGCGAGGCGTCTTGCAATCTCTGTTTTTCCTACGCCTGTAGGCCCGATCATGATTATGTTTTTGGGAAGCACCTCGTCTTTCAGTTCGGGTGAAAGCTGTTGCCTCCGCCACCTGTTTCTTAAGGCAATGGCAACCGCTTTTTTTGCCTTGTTCTGGCCAATTATATACTTATCCAGTTCTTCTACTATTTTTCTTGGCGTAAGATTATCCATACAATTCCTCTATAGTTATACTCTCATTTGTGTATATGCATATATTAGACGCAATCTTCATTGCTTTTTCAACTATCTCTTTTGCGGAGAGATTTGTGTTTTCAAAAAGCCCCTTTGCCGCTGCCTGCGCATAAGGCCCTCCCGAACCGATTGCAGCGACCCCGTCCTCAGGCTCAATAACATCTCCGGTGCCTGATATTATAAATGTATGTTCCTTATCCGCTATTATTAGAAGCGCCTCAAGCCTCCGTAAAATTTTATCCGTTCTCCAGTCTTTTGCAAGCTCTACGGCAGCCCTTTTGATATTGCCCCTGTATGATTCAATCTTTGCCTCAAACCTTTCAAACAAAGTGAATGCATCTGCTGTTGCGCCTGAAAATCCTGCTATTATCTTATTGTCGTACATTGTCCTTATTTTTTTTGCATTGTGTTTCAAAACAGTATTGCCCATTGTCACCTGGCCGTCTCCGGCAATGGCAACCTTTCCGTTGCGCCTTACGCACAATATCGTTGTTCCTTTAAACATAATCTGCTCCTCCATGTGCAGTATCAAAGTGTCGGAGTATTACAGTATCATTCGCCTCTGGCGAGTCGCCGAGTAGTTGCTTTGACCCTCTGACCCTATGACGCTTATTTATTTTTCTTCTCATCTTTCGCCAGCGGGTGCGCCTTGTCATAAATATCCATTAAATGCGTTATATCCAGATGCGTATATTTCTGTGTTGTTGACAACGATGAATGTCCTAAAAGCTCCTGAATAACTCTCAGGTCTGCTCCACCCTGAAGAAGATGGCTTGCAAAGGTATGTCTGAGAGTATGAGGCCCGATGCGGCTGTTAACACCGATTGCCTTTGCATACTTGATTATTATACGTCTTATACTTCTGTCTGTCAATCTTGCTCCGTTTCTGTTAAGGAAAAAAGCGCCGTCTTTCTTTTTAAGCAAAACCCTTTCAATAAAATATGTCTTTATTGCCTCCAATGCTTTTCTGCCCGCAGGAACTATCCTCTCTTTTTTCCCCTTGCCTTTAACCTTAATGAGACCCTCTCTTGTGTTTATGTCATCTGCATTCAGTCCTGAGAGTTCGCTTACGCGGAGGCCGCTTGAATACAGGAGTTCAAGGATTGCCCTGTCTCTTGCAGGCAGAAAACCTATTCCTTCCGGTTTTTCCACGAGAGAAAACACGTCATCTACGGAAAGAAATTTGGGCAGCATTTTCGGCAGTTTCGGAGTAGGGACAAGTTTTGCGGGATTTGCTTTTATATAACCTTCGCGGTAAAGAAATTTCAGAAATGACCTTACTGCCGCGAGCCTTCTGCCTGCGGTGGTCTTTTTGTGCCCTTCGTTTATCTCTTGGGCAACAAATCCTCTTACATCGTTCATGTCTATATCTTTAGGGTTAGGCTTATCTATTTGGCTGAAGAACAGTTCAAGGTCTTCCTTATACGCCCTCAGCGTATGAGGAGAAGCGCCTTTTTCTATTTCAAGATAGCGCAGAAATTTCTGGATGTGAGAGTTCATAGGATATTTTAAGTTTCATGACACGATTATTTCAATACAGACAGTCTCCTTATCTTCTTTCGGGTTATAATAGGCAATGCTGCTGTCATCAATAGATGTTGGTTCAAATACAATTCGTTTGCTCATCGGCAGAGTGGAGAGCGGGAAAGTTTTTCGCCTTAAAACAGAAATGGTGATTACGAGACTTGCCTCTGGAATTGCAGAATCAGGAATGCTGAGCGCAGACAACATGGGAAAATCGGTCTCCATCCTGAAGGCTTTTTCGGATATTATTTCGGCCTATGATATTTCACATGTAAAAGCCGTCGGCACAAGCGCGTTAAGAGAGGCGAAAAATTCTGAGGAGTTCAGGCAAAGAGTCTTATCGGAAACAGGAATAAATATAGAAGTGATTTCAGGCAGGGAAGAGGCGGAGCTTACAACGCTTGGCGTCCTTTCTGATACGCCTAGAACTGATTCATCTTTTATCATTGACATCGGAGGCGGAAGCACTGAATGGATTCTCTGTAAAGATTCTTCTCTGCTCAAGGCGGGCACGATTCCGACAGGTGTTGTAAAACTCTTTGACAATCACATAAAATCAGACCCTCCTTCAAAATCCGATATTGCCTCGCTTAAAAAACAATCAGATACTGCCTTAAGCGGACTCAAAACGCAGATAGGACATCTCATAGACAAAGATACCGTCCTTATCGGAACAGCAGGAACTATTACAACTCTTGCATCTATTGACATCGGACTTAGGGTTTATGACCATGAAAAAATCCACATGCATAATATCTCTTTAAACAGGCTCTATAATATTTACGAAAGACTTACAAGCATTCCGCTCATTGGGAGAAAAGAGATAGCAGGGCTTGAGCCGGAAAGGGCAGACTTGATTATCCCCGGCATACTCTTTACAATTAATGTCATGGAATTATTCGGATTTGATAATATTATTGTGAGCGACAATGGATTGCTTGAGGGCACTCTCATAAAACTTTCTGAAAGGATTTCATAACATGGAACAGGTATTTAAAAGACCGCTAAGCCTTAAACCTGTGCCTTTCAGGTTCTGCCCGGGGTGCGGTCACAGTCTGATACACAGGATTGTTGCAGAGTGCATTGACAGCCTGAATATAAGAGAAAAGGTTATCGGGATTGCACCTGTCGGATGCGCTGTTTTTGCTTACGATTATTTTAACTTTGATGTGATTGAAGTGGCGCACGGGAGGCCTCCTGCAGCAGCGACTGGATTGAAGCGCGTCATGCCCGACAGAATTGTGTTTTCTTATCAGGGCGACGGAGACCTTGCTGCCATAGGAACCGCAGAGATAATTCATGCAGCGAACAGGGGTGAAAACCTCACCGTGTTTTTTGTGAATAACGCCACATACGGCATGACAGGCGGACAGATGGCTCCGACAACACTTATCTCGCAAAGGACTACTACTACGCCGAGGGGCAGAGATGTTAAGACATCAGGTTATCCTCTGCGTGTTTCTGAAATGCTTGCAACTATTGAGGGTGTTTCGTTTATTGCGAGGACCTCGGTTGATTCCGTAAAAAATCTTATGACAACAAAGAAGGCTGTTGAGAAGGCATTCAAGTATCAGATAGAGGGAAAGGGGTTCAGCTTTGTTGAGATGCTGTCTCCATGTCCGACCGACTGGGGAATGAGCACAGAAGAGTCTATAAACTGGATGCGTTCCGAGATGATGAGTGTTTTCCCGCTTGGAGTGTTTAAGGATAAGTATAGCGAATAAGCTTAAGGAGACAGATCTGGAACATACAATACTGGTAGCGGGGTTTGGGGGACAGGGCATTCTGTTTCTCGGCAAACTGCTTGCATACAGCGGGATGCTTGAAAACAAAGAGGTAACATGTTTCCCTTCCTACGGCGCAGAGGTGCGCGGCGGAACAGCAAACTGCACAGTAATCATCTCAGATGAGATGATAGGTTCACCTATTGTCAGAAACCCTGAGGTCATGGTAATAATGAACGAGGCGTCTCTTAATAAATTTCAGCCGAGACTTAAGAAAAACGGACTCTTGATACTTAACTCATCTCTCATAAAAGAACCCGAATTAAGGTCTGATATCCGCATTATAAAAGTCCCTGCAAGTGAAATAGCTGCATCAATCGGCAGCACGAAATTCGCAAACATGGTGATATTCAGCGCCCTGCTTGCAGAGACAGGGATAATAAAAGAAGAATCAGCAGTCAACGCGCTTGAAGAACTGACCCCTGCCAAGAGGAAAAAGTCGCTCGATGCAAATAAAGAGGCAATGATGAGAGGGAGAAAATACATTGAAGATAAGAAAAGCAAAAATATCTGATATAAAACAGATACACAAATTTGTCAATGAATTTGCAAAAAAAGAGGAGATGCTTCCCCGCTCTCTTAATGACCTCTATGAAAGCATCCGTGACATTTTTGTGTGCAAAGATCGGGGACGGATAAAAGGAGTAAGCGCTCTTCACATATTATGGGAAGACCTCGCAGAGATAAGGTCTCTTGCTGTAAGCAAAGAAGCGCAGGGCAAAGGCGTCGGCAGGAGTCTTTTGAATGCATGTCTTAGAGAGGCAAAGCAGCTCGGCATAAAAAGGGTGTTTGCTCTCACTTATCAGCCAGAGTTTTTTCTGAAGAACGGTTTTAAGGGCATTGATAAGTCAAAACTCCCGCAAAAGATATGGGGCGACTGCCTGAGGTGCCCGAAGTTCCCTGAGTGCGATGAAGATGCAGTGATAATTGAGCTTTAAAACAGTCTTATATCGTCATTAATCATTTGACATGCATTGACCTCATGTTGTAGTCTATTGCATTACGCTGTAGTTTAATTGTTAAAGCAGGGAGGAGAAGTTTATGCCAACGGTTCAGAGAAGCATAAGAATTCAGGAAAAAACATTTAAAGAGATTGAGCAGATGGTCAGAGAGTCAGGGAAGGAGTTTTCTGCTGTAACGAATGAACTGCTTGAGGAAGCGGTGAGAATGCAGCGCTGTCCCTGTATTGTTTTCAGTGAGGGAACGGCAGGGCGCAGGGCGCGGATTGCCGGCAGCGGGATTGAGGTCTGGGAAGTTATCGCTGCCTACAAAAGTGTGAGCAAGGATTTTAACCGTTTGCAAAAGGCTTATCACTGGCTCACCGAGCAGCAGTTAAGGTCTGCTGTCGGCTATTATAAGGCGTATACTGAAGAGATTGACCGCATTATAAAACAAAATGATGAATTGACTGGAGAGGATGTTCATAAAAGATACCCCTTTCTTGTCAGGGGCAGTCGTTGAAATATTATCTTGATGAAGACCTCAGCCCAAAGATTGCGGAAATCCTGAGAAAACATCATATAGATGCAGTCAGCGCCCACGAGGCTGGTATGCAGCAGGCTGCTGACAGAGAGCAGCTTGAACGGGCAGTATCTGAAGGTAGATGTCTTATAACCCGCAACAGAAATGATTTTATCCGCCTCACCGTTCAGTTTTTCAATGAGCATCGTCCTCATGCGGGAGTCCTTATCGTTCCTCATACTTTCCCAGGTGATAAATTCTCTCTCATAGCCCACGCTATTGCTAAACACCATTCAAAACATCATACGGGCAGAGTAGAGGCATACGCCATAGATTTCCTTGAGCCTTAGTTGTTATCCCGCTTTGCCGTCGGCAACTTGCTGTTTAGTAAAGGTCTTCTATAATAAGCTTTCGAAATCGTTCCCCAAGAGCAGAACGCCCCATCCAAGTTTAAAATTATTTCTCGCTTACTTTTTGCCCCGCTGGATTTTTGAGTTTTTCTGTTAAGGCGATAGCCATTGTCTTAGCAGCCTCTGTTGGCGATTGCCCTTTTTTATAGCTTAGAGTAACCATCATTATAACGTTAGCTTGCTCAATCCCCACGACTTTCATTGTAGCATTGGAAATAACTTGAGCAGATGTTATGCCACTACCTATCCCCATAAAACCACTGCTAATCTGCGTCTTTTGACTTGATGTAACATTGCCTAAGACAACCGCATCGATTCCCAATATTTTGCCTACTTGCGCGGCTGTTGCTGGGTCTGCTATCCCACTCATTTGGAGTTTTTGCTCAGAGAGAACCTTATCAATGCTGGCACGCTCAATGACTATATAATTAAGTTGCATTAGTTCAAGTGCAATATTATCTGCCATTACATTGGTAAGGTCGCCGCCTGTCATTGGAAATGCCATAGACGGATTTGTCTGAGTTTGATTTCCTGTTCCGAGAACTACCGCAACTTTTTTAATCTTTTGCAGATCGCTGATGGAGATTCCTTGCGAAACCACCGCCTTAACATCAACATTTTCCAATCCTGCAATAGCACCGCCACCAGCTTCAATTAGACTTGGCAAATAAGCTATTGCTTCGACACATCCTGTTAATGAGAGCAACATCAAACAAGAAAAAAAAATTTTAACACGATTCTGTTTAGACTCCATTGTTTCCCCCTATTCTATAAGATTAAACATTTTTAACCGATGCACATTGATACCACATATATATGTTATTTGTCAATAAAATAAATAGACCATGTATGTATGGTTTATTACGAACGGAAGACTCCATATAATTCAGCTATGAAAGATATGAGGGAAGACATTAGAAAGAGATTGGGGATGAGAATAAGAGAGTTGAGAAAATCTGCGGGCATGACACAGGAAGAGTTAGGAGAAAGGGCGTCACTGAATTATAAGTTTATAGGTGAGCTTGAAAGAGGGCGAGTTAATGTAAGTATTGACTCTATAGCAAGAATAGCAGGGGCGCTGGGAGTGAGGATAGGGGATTTATTTTCTAAAGAGAAAGTTCATGTGCAGAAAATTTTAGTAAAAGAGAAAAAACCTTTATCACAATTCTCGCCCCGCGACCTTGATCTCATCAAAAAATCCCTCCGTCTTTTGATTAGGGCATTTTTAAAGGCATAAACCCATAGAAACAACATACGCATTAATTTTATGTGACCAGTAATACTCTTACGATGTCTCCCACCTTAATATCAAATGCCGAAGAAGCATTACCCTTGTAAGTGAAGAGTTCGAGATATTCCGTGCTGTTTATCAGCGCATAGAGCCCTTTGTCCTGAGCCTGCGAATAGTGGCTTTTAAGTTCAGTATGATTTTCCTTAGCAATAATCTTTAATTTGCCTTCGGGATTGATGCCGTAGAGCATGTTCAAATCCAAAGCTGTTATATTGGTTATAGCATTGCCAAAACGGTCTATGTAAATGACTTCTCCTTCTACAGCCTTTTCTTCAGGCCGTGATGCAGAGGGAAATTTAAGGGTTACATAATCGGTGATTGCTTCTCCGAAGTTTGCTGACTCTATGCCTTTTGTGAGCCATGCGGCAGCAGGGGCAAATATATCCCTGCCGTGAAATGTCGGGCCTTTGTACGGCATGAAATAATGCTCTGATGTAAGATGAATCACCTTAAGAGTTTCATTTTTTGAGTTGTATATCAGAGAGAAGACCCCATTATCAGGGCCTATGAAATAAGCATGGTCTGTTATGACAAGTATCGGCCTTCTGCTTGAACCGACGCCCGGGTCAACAACCACAACATGAACTGTTTTCGGCGGGAAGAAGCTGTGGCTCATTCCGATTGTAAGCGCAGCCTCTTTTATATTATGCGGGCTTATGCCGTGTGTAATATCTATAACCTTGGCCAGAGGGTTGATTGTTAAAATTACGCCTTTCATTATCCCTACAAACGGGTCTTTATAACCGAAGTCGGATGTAAGGGTTATAATCGGATTATTCTGCATCGAATTCCTTAAATTTTTACCGCGCCTCTGAGTTCTTTCACATCAGTTATGTTATTCTCCGCCATAAACGATTCTATGTCTTTAATTATATCAATGGTTGCGGATGGATTTACAAAATTTGCAGTTCCCACAGCAACTGCTGCTGCGCCTGCAAGCATGAATTCTATGGCATCTGAGGAGTTCATTATTCCGCCCATGCCGATAACCGGTATTTTAACTGCCCTGAATGTTTCATAGACCATTCTAACGGCAATTGGTTTTATCGCGGGGCCTGACAGCCCGCCTGTTATATTTGCTATTCGCGGCCTTCTTGTTTTTATGTCTATCGCCATCCCCGGGATGGTGTTTATAAGCGATACTGCGTCGCTTCCGCATTCTTCCGCTATTTTTGCAAATTCCTGAATGTATGAGACATTTGGAGAGAGCTTGGTTATAAGGACAGCGTTTCTGACATTTGCCCTTACCGTAGATAGTAATTTCTGAAGCATTTTTTTGTCCGTGCCGAAGAATATTCCGCCTTTTTTGATATTAGGGCAGGAGACATTCAGTTCAATGCCGTCTACGCCTGCGTCATCAAGAATACGTGAGAGTTTAACGTATTCATGGATGGTGTTCCCGAAGATGTTTGCTATCAGTTTTGTGTCAAACTTTCTTATATATGGCAGTTTTGTTTTCAGAAATTCTTTAACTCCGATATTCTGAAGTCCTATTGCATTAAGCATTCCGCATGGAGTTTCATAGATTCTCGGAGATGGATTACCCTCCATTGGTTTGAGAGAAAGCCCCTTTACAACAATTGCCCCGAGCTTGCTAAGGTCAACAAATTCAGAATATTCCTCGCCGTAACCGAATGTCCCTGATGCTGTCATAACAGGGTTTTTAAGTTTCAGCTTCCTGATGTTCACAGTTAAGTCCATACAATCTCCTCTGACGGGAAGACAGGACCTTCTTTGCATACTCTTTTATAGCCTTTTTTTGTTTTTACAGTGCATCCCAGACATGCGCCGACACCGCATGCCATACTTTCTTCCATAGAGATATAGCATTTGATTCCCTTTTCTGCGGCAAATTTGGAGACAGCCTCAAGCATTGGCGATGGGCCGCAGGAGTACAACAAGTTGAGAGTTGAGAGTTGAGGGTTGAGAGTTAAAAAACGATTAAGAACATCTACAACTGTGCCTTTTTCTCCTTCGGAGCCGTCATCAGTGCTGATTATCAATTCCTTTTTGACAAGTCCTTTTAATTCGTTAAGCATGAGCAGTTCATTTTTTGTCCTTGCGCCGTAGAGAAAATGGATATTTCCTGAAAGCTTCTCTGCAAGAGGAAAAAGCGATGCAATCCCTATACCTCCTGCAATAAGTACAGGAGTAAGATTTTTATCGGGCATAGGATAGCCGTTGCCTAATGGGCCGAGAACATTTACAGTTTCTCCCTTTCTCATTTCCTTCAATAGTTTAGTCCCTTTGCCTTTGATTCTGTAAAGAAACTGCAGTTCTCCGCCTTCGGCGGATGATGTTTCTCTAAAGATACTGAAAGGACGCTTGAGTAATGGGTCATAAGAAGAATCAGTTCCAATCATATAAAACTGACCGGGGAGTGAACGCTGTGGAATATCATCAGGACTCAGGACAAGTCGGTACGACTCGCAACCGAGAAGGGTGTGGTCTTTGTTTACAGGAGTGTTTTCTGTTATTTTTGCTCTTATGTATTTACTCAAAGGTTATCTCTAATATCTCGTATTCCATTGTTCTTGCAGGCGCCTTAATCATTGCTGTATCGCCCACCTCTTTACCTATCAATGCCCTGCCTACAGGCGAGCTTATGGATATTTTCCCGCTCTTAACATCTGCCTCGTCAGGGCCTACAAGCATAAAAATGTATTCTTCATCTGCTGCTGTGTCCAGCACCTTTACCCTTGCGCCAAAAGCTGCCTTTGATTGATTTATCTTTGAAGGGTCAATTATTTCGGCCAGGGCTAATTTTGCCTTAAGTTCCTGTATCCTCCCTTCCATGAAGGACTGCTTTTCTTTTGCAGCGTGGTATTCTGCGTTTTCCGAAAGATCTCCGTGCGCGCGCGCCTCTGCTATTGCCTGAATATTTTTAGGCCTCTCTACTTTCAGGAGTCTATCAAGTTCTTCCCGAAGTTTCTGGTAGCCTTCGCGCGTCATCGGTATTCTCTGCACTGGTGAATTCCTCCTTAAGTTTTATTAATTTAACACTTTTAGCTTTGTTTTTTCAAAAGCGCTGATGGTAAAATTATCAATATGCGGCAATCACCCATAGGCATGATATCAGCGACACAAAGAGAAGCCAGACTTATCCTCAAGAATCTTAAGAAAACAAGCTCTGGAAATTTCTATAAAGGAAAGATTGGATGGAATAATGTCATCCATGTTATCTCAGGGATAGGCAAAACAAATGCCTCTCATGCCGCAACGTTTCTGATAGAGAAATTTTCTCCCCTATTCATTATCAATTTCGGCATTGGCGGTGCCTATCCATCATCGGGGCTGAGGCCAGGGGATATAGCAATTGCGGACAGAGAGATATACGGTGATGAGGGTCTCTGGCTAAAAGACGGTTTTCATAAAACAGATGTAATGGGTATTCCATTACTTAAAAAAAGCAGGAAAAAGTACTTCAATGAATTTCCTCTTGACAAAAATCTTGTAAAAAAAGCGATGAAAGTAATCCCCCCTAACCCCCCTTTAATAAAGGGGGGGTGGGGGGATTATGGGATAAGAACCGGCGCATTCATTACCGTATCCACCGCTACCGGCACACACAGAAGGGCAAGACAACTTGAAAAGAGATTCTCTGCAATATGCGAGAATATGGAAGGAGCTGCGATCGCGCATGTCTGTGCGATGTATGGAATTCCGATGGTTGAAATAAGAGGGATAAGCAATATTGTTGAGGACAGGGACAAAAGCAAATGGGACATAAGAACAGCAGCAGAAAATTGCCAGAAGATAATATTAACTCTCGTTAAAGAAGGCAGAATGTAGGATTCTCGCTCATTTTTTAGACGGCAAGAGGTTTATGATGCCTTTCACCGCATCTTCAATCGGTGAAGTGACCTTCCTCCCAATTCCTGCGAAGACCTCTTTCTGAAATGATTCTTTCAAGTCATTCTGGAGATTATCCCATTTCCCCCATACATTAAAGGATGTCTTGCCTGTTTGAAAGAGGGAGATATTGCTTTCCATATTAATGGCTGCTTCTGTTAGAACCAGATTAAAACCTTTAGTTTCATCTGAGAATGATATGTTCCCGTTATTTACTTTAAATATCTTTATGAGGAGTGTGATGGACGGTTTTTCCTCCTTCCAACCCTGTCTATAGCTACTTTAGGGTTATTATAGAAGTGCGCCACTGTGATATAATTTTTATAAACAGGCAAAATAGTTTCTTGCTGCAAGAGGGGCGGTGCAAGATGTGGGATTATACCGATAAAGTAAAAGAACATTTTTTACACCCGAAAAACATTGGCGAGATAGAAAATCCTGACGCAGTGGGAGAGGTTGGCAGTATTATCTGCGGCGATGCATTAAAGCTATATCTTAAGATTGATAAGGAGACAGGAAAGATAATAGATGCAAAATTCCAGACATTCGGCTGTGCAAGCGCAATAGCAAGCTCTTCAGCGCTTACCGAATTAATCAAAGGCAGGAAGCTTGACGAGGCGTTAAGGATATCAAATCAGGATATTGCAGAATTCCTTGGGGGACTTCCGAAGGAGAAAATGCATTGCTCTGTTATGGGAAGAGAGGCGCTTGAGGCTGCTGTTAACAATTATCGGGGGCAGCCGGCAGCAGTTGAGGAAGAGGGCAGGGTTGTATGCAAATGTTTTAATGTGACGGAAGAAAAGATAAGGAGGGTTGCAATAGGAAACCATCTCACAACAGCGGATGAGGTTATGGACTATACAAAGGCCGGCGGAGGCTGCGGTGAGTGCAGGGCTGAGATAGAGGCTATTCTCAAAGACATCTGGATGCTGAAAAAACCTGAAAAACCTGCTGTCCCTAAAAAACTTACCAACCTTCAGAAGATTGCCCTTATACAGGAGATTATAGAGAGCGAGATAAGGCCCGGATTGCAGGCAGATGGCGGTGATGTGGAATTGGTTGATATCGACGGCGATAAGGTGATTATAGCGCTTCGGGGGATGTGCACCGGCTGTCTCATGGCTGATGTGACCGTAAAAAAGATTCAGGACAAACTAAAAGAATTAGTCAGCGAAAAAATTATTGTGGAGGCGCAATAAATGAACACTATATATCTGGACAATAACGCTACGACGAATATCGCTCCTGAAGTTCTTCAGGAGATGCTGCCCTATCTTAAAGAAATGTACGGCAACCCTTCAAGCATGCACACATTTGGAGGACAACTGCACAGGAGAGTTGAAGAAGCCCGGGCAAAAGTTGCACGGCTTATTGGCGCCGAGCCTGAAGAGATAATATTCACGAGCTGCGGGACCGAGAGTGACAATACCGCAATTATGAGCGCTGCTGAGTCTCTGCCTCAAAAAAAACATATCATTACCTCAAGGGTGGAGCACCCCGCTGTCTTGAACTTCTGCAAACATCTTGCGCGTAAAGGCTACAGAATTACCTTCGTCCCTGTAGATAAGCGGGGACAACTCAATATGGATGAATTCAGGAAGACCCTTGACGACGGCACTCTTATTGTTTCTCTGATGTATGCGAATAATGAGACAGGGGTGATTTTCCCTTTGATGGAAATAGGAGAGATGCTAAAGGAGAGGGGCATCTTATTTCATACTGATGCTGTTCAGGCAGCAGGGAAGATTCCGATAGATTTAAAAAAATTCCCGGTTGACATGCTTTCTTTATCAGGGCATAAATTACATGCGCCGAAGGGTGTCGGCGCGCTATATGTCAGAAAGGGGACGCGGTTCAGCCCATATATTATCGGTGGTCATCAGGAGCACGGCAGAAGGGCAGGGACAGAGAATGTAGCTTCAATTGTCGGGCTCGGAAAAACGTGTGAGCTTGCAGGAGAAAATCTCTATAATGAGATGACATATCTTAAGGCGCTGAGGAATAAACTTGAGACAGCGCTCTTGAAATTGTGCCCGGATGCGAGGGTAAATGGAGATACGGAAAACAGATTGCCGAATACCACAAACCTCAGTTTTGAGTATGTTGAAGGCGAGGCGATTCTTCTGAGGCTTAATGAATTCGGCATCTGCGCCTCATCAGGCTCTGCATGCACATCAGGCTCTCTTGAGCCTTCTCATGTCTTAAGGGCGATGGGTGTGCCTGCAACAGCAATACACGGCTCTATCAGGTTTTCGTTGAGCCGGTACAACACAGAAGAAGAGATAGGCAAGGTTATAGAAATTATGCCAGGTCTTATAAAAGAACTAAGAAATCTCTCGCCTTATGGAAGGCAGAAATTATAGTTTTAACTGTGCACTTCTCAGGATTATGGGATTTTTTCCTGCATATTGATCTTTTTGGGATAAGGCGGTATCGCAATTACTTTCCGGGCACTTTTGGAACTGTCCCGAAAAGATATTTTAAGTCTTCATCCTCAAATCTCACTCCAGCGCCTGCGTAGGCTCCGCGCCGCTTTTTGTTAAGGAGATTGTCGCCGCCTGCGGAAAGGAATATATGTTTGAATATGTAGTAATCAACGCCTACCTTTACATGCGGATGTTTTGAGCCTTCTTCGTCTTTTGCAAAATCCCAGACATCGGCTGTGATTTTTGCCTTGTCCTTAAGGAAGAAATAATCCGCGCCGACTCCTAATGTGTTTTCAGTAAGCCCGATCCTGAGAGCAAGATCCTGAAATCTCTTTGCAAACTGCGCTGTAAACTCTATCTTTTTCTCTGCCTTCTCTTCTGTGACAGTTGAGCCGTTTGTAGTTGTGGTAGTTGTCTTAACATTTGCCACAGGGTCGCCGACAATGCCGAAAATGTAGTATTTGTCAGGTTTTGGCTGGAGCGTCACGTAGAACTGTCCTTTGGCGTCCTTTGGTTTTGTGAGATAATCAGCCTGAAATGTTATGAATGTTCTGAATCTGTCTATGGCGCCTAATTGCTTATTAACGCTTTCGGATGCCTTGTTTAACGATTCGTAGAGTCTGTCATCCTTCACAAGTTTGCCGAGACTGCCTTCGCCGTCTGCAATTTTTTTGGAGATGGTGTCAATTGATTCTGTTGCGCTCTTGATGGACGGCCTGTTTTCCTCCAGCATTTCTTTGAGTTCTTTAGATGCCTTGCCGAGGTCTGCCACAAGCTGAGGTCCGTCTTCTTTTAAAGACGCAGAAAAATCTTTTACATTACCGACGGTGGCTGTCAGCGGCTCCTTATTTTTTTCTACAAGGTCGTGTATTGATGCTATGAAGTTATTGATATTGTCAAGCGCTTTCCGCATCTTTTTGTCATTTACGGAAATTGTATCTTTAAGCCCTGCGGTGATGTCTTTAAGGTTCAGGATAGATTCCTTGAGCGCTGTTTTCCCCTCCGGCGTGCCGATGGATTCGTTGAGGGCTGATGCAAAATTGTTGATGTTTGTAGAGACCTCTGTAAGGTTCCTCACAAGGTCGTCAATGTCTACAACCTCTACCACATTTTTTATTGTATCTCCGTCTTTAAGCGCCGGCGGCTGCGAACCTATTTTCAGTTCCATATATTTGTCTCCGAGAAGCCCTGTTGATCTTATACCTACAGAGGCGTCTGAATACAGCACAACATTTTTATCTATTCTAAGGGTGAGCCTTGCCCTTCCGTTCCTGAGTTCAATTCTTTCAATGGTGCCGGCATCAACACCGGCAATCTTTATCCTTGTCTTCTCGTCAAGGCCTCCGATATTTTTGAATTCTGCATAGATTACATATCCTTTCTTTTTTACCCATTCAAAGCCGCCGACCTTGAATGTCATATACGTCAGGATGGCAATAATTATAAGCGCAAAAGAACCTACTTTCAGCTCTGTGGAAACACCCTTCATGCAGTCACTCCCTCTATTTTTATTGGCCCGACTGCGCTTCCGGTTATAAACTGCCTTACTATAGCGTTGTCCGTATTTTTTATTTCATCAGGCGTGCCGGTGGCAATTATACTGCCTTCATAGAGCATTGCAATCCTGTCTGCAATCTTGTATGCGCTGTGCATGTCATGTGTTATAGCCACTGATGTGACTGAGAGCCTCTGTTTCATCTCTATTATAAGGTCATTTATCGCGTCAGCCATTATCGGGTCAAGCCCTGTGGTAGGCTCGTCGTATAGGAGTATTTCTGGAGAGTGGGCTATTGCCCTTGCAAGTCCGACCCTCTTTTTCATTCCGCCTGAAAGTTCAGAAGGCATAAGATCCTCCACTCCCATCAAACCGACCATCCTGAGTTTTTCGCTTGCTATTTCTTTTGCGTCTTTCTCTTTCAATTTCCCGTGCCTCATTAAAGCAAACGCTACATTTTCCCATACTTTCATTGAATCAAACAAGGCTGCCATCTGAAAAAGCATGCCGAATCTTTTCCTTGTCTCATATAGTTCATTTTCACTAAGTTTTGCAATATCAACGCCGTCTATCAATATGGAGCCGCTGTCAGGCTTGAGTGTACCGATAATGTGCTTTATAAGAACACTTTTCCCTGAACCGCTTCCTCCTATGACCACCATGCTTTCGCCTTTTTCAACTTTGAGGTTTGCGCCCCTGAGCACATGGTTTCTGCCGAAAGCCTTATGCAAATCTACAATCTCTATCATATTCTGTCGTGACACGTAATCCGTAACACGTTATGTGTGAAAAGTGTTTCAAAATTATAACGCTTTACGCATAACGCTTTACGTTTTTTATTTAAACAGCCACGCCGATAAAAAGTAGTCTGAAATTAATATTGTCATTGATGACAAGACCACTGCTCCTGTCGTAGCCTTTCCAACACCCTCAGCGCCTCCTGAGGTATAAAAACCCTTATAGCAGCTTATTATAGCAATGGCTGCACCAAAAAAACACGCTTTAATAAGGCCGTTGTATATGTCGCTTGTCTCAAGGTAATCCCAGGTTCTTCTCCAGTATACGGATGAATTAGCGCCTAAAACAGTCACTGTAACAAAGAATCCTCCGATAATTCCTATGATGTCAGCTATAACTGTCAGAGAAGGAAGTATGATCGTGCCTGCGATAAATCTCGGCACAACCAGATATTTCACCGGGTTTGTGGCTAATGTCTCCAGAGCGTCTATCTGTTCTGTCACGCGCATTGTGCCAAGCTCTGCAGCCATGGCAGCGCCGGCCCTTCCTGCAACTATCAAACCTGTAAGCACAGGGCCGAGTTCGCGTGTGATAGAAAGGGCGACGACTGTCCCGACCATCACCTCGGCGTTGAATCTCTTAAATCCTGTGTAGCTCTGAAGCGCAAGCACCATGCCTGTAAATACCGCTGTGATAAGCACAACAGGCAGGGATTTAATGCCGATCTCCACTACCTGTTTGAATGTGTTTCTAAGTTCAAAAGGCGGCAATACAAGTTGTTTTATTGCAGAGCACAGAAGGAGCATGATTCTCCCGAGTTCTTCAGTAAACAATAAAAAAACCTGCCAGAACAGCGTAATTGCACGGCCTACGCATTCAATGAGTTTAAGCAGAACATTACTCATTAATGTATACCCTTCTTGATCTGTTTCCCAGCGATGTCAGGATTTCATAGGGAATTGTTCCAGCCTTTTCTGCAAGTTCAGATGCTGTTATGACAGCATTCTTTTGTTTTCCAAGCAGAATAACTTCATCTCTTTCAGAGACGTTTCTGATTTCCGTAACATCTGCCATCGTAGTGTCCATGCATATCCTGCCGGCTACAGGGGCGCGTTTCCCTCTGATAATAACATCCGCATTATTTGACAGAACTCTCGGATATCCATCAGCGTAACCAACCGGCAGCACCGCTATAAGGCTTTCCCTTGCCGTAATAAATGACCTTCCATAACTTACAGGCGTTCCTTTTTTAAATCTTCTTAGAGAAAGAATCTTTGTCTTGACAGTCATGGCAGGTTTTAATTCATGTTTAGCTGATAGCTGATAGCTGTCGGCTGTCTGCTGCATAGGTGAACATCCATAGAGCATCAGTCCGGGCCTGACAGCATCAAAGTACGATTCAGAAAGGGTCATAACAGCGGCGCTGTTAGCCATATGGCAAAGAATCTGTTTGATGCCTTTTTTACTGAGGACGTTCCTTGCTTTGTTAAATCTCTCAACCTGCATTAAGGCATAAGACCTGTCATAAAGGTCAGCATCTGAAAAGTGGCTCATAAGCCCTTTGACCGATATGAAATTCATTTTACATATTGCGCTCATCCCTTTTTCTATGTCTTCCATGCTAAAACCGAGCCTTCCCATGCCTGTATCCACTTTTATATGCAGATTAAGATTATGTTTTCTTGCCTTTGCTTCTTTGGAGAATCGTTGCGCTGTCTTAGCATCATGGACCACAGGTATCAGACTATATTTGAAATAATCTTCTATATTACTTTTATCAAAAAGTAAAATTATCGGCGCCTTAATGCCCGCGCGCCTCAGGGTAGCAGCTTCTGATGTGTATGCAACTGCAAGGCAAGAAATCCCTTCTTCAATAAGACGCTGCGAAACTGTAACAGCGCCGTGACCATAGCCGTCTGCTTTTACAACAGCTATCACTGTTTTGTTTCCTGTTATCTTTTTTGCTGCTCTAAGATTATGTGCGATAGCGCTGAGGTCTATCTCTGCTATTGGTCCTCTGTCCATAGGCAGTTCGGAGTTAAGAGTTAGGAGTTCGGATTTTAAAAATTACTCTAAACTCCTAACTCTTAACTCATCATTTTTCCTGTCCTGTTTTTTCTTTCTTTTCTTCTTTTTCTTCCGGAACTTGTTTTTTGGGTGTGACGTCTATCTCGTCAGGCTCTGACATGGATTTCTTGAAATTTTTTATGGCCTTTCCAATACCGCCTGCGAGTTCCGGCAGCCTCTTTGCTCCAAAAAGGACAATTACGATTACCAGTATAATGATTAGCTCTTGCATGCCTAAACCAAACATATTTTACCTCCCCTGACTTTTTCTAAGTCTTCCATTGTATTGATATTCAGAAATGACCTGCCTTCAGGGTCTATCTGCCTTAGCTCTTCCTCTTTTATATATAAGACGTTAATTTCTGTCAACAAATCTTTTAATCTCTTCAGTCCTTTATTAAGTCTTTTTTCAATGATGCCGAGAATATTTTTTGAATATATCCCGAACAATGGCTGCGGCTTTCCTTCAAATACAGGTATCACAGCATCATGCCTCTGCTCAGAGTCCAGAGTCCAGAGTCCAGAGTCCAGACGTTCACCCCCTCCCTTGCCCTCCCCACTCGAGGGGGAGGGGTGGGTGGGGGGGATTGAGTTCTGAGTTCTGAGTTCTGTATTAAATCTTTCAACCATATACCTGATAAGCCGTTCATTTAGGAACGGCATATCACAGGCGACTACAAATATCGCATTCTCCTTTATGTTTAACAGCACAGAGAAGATGCCGGTAAGCGGCCCCCTTTGATTGATAATGTCCCCTATCATCGGTACCCCGCAGTAAAAATAAAACTCCGGTGTATTTGTGCTTATAACTACCCTTCCGAATAAGTTTCTCATCAGATTGACACTGGAATCAATTATTTTTTCCCCGTTAATCTCGATATGCCCCTTCAGTAAGGGAATCCTCCTGTTTTCTCCACCTGCTAAGATTGTTCCTGTCATAGCCATTTTTAGTTATTTTAATAGTCTATTCAAAAAAGATTTTTAATACAAGCTAAAAGTGCTCAGGGTAAAGATTTTTTCTTGCTTAAACGCGCTGTTTTTGTTATAAAATAATTACAAGGAGCGATAGGGTTGCCTGCCCTGTTGGTGACAGATGAAAAAGTTGATCCGGCAAATTAGATCTTTAGGGAGTCTGAGTAAGGAGGACGGTGTGCATGTCTCATTAATACTGAGAAAGCCTGAAGTCCCCTTCAAGACACCCACCTATATTTATGGGCGGATCTGATTATTCATTTGCACGGCAGGGCGGGTTTATTTTACCTTTGAAAGGTGAAACTTTTGTTTCCTTTCGCTTAGTTAGAAAGGCCGGGCAGGCGTTTATAGTGGAAATTATGTTTCTGAGGGAAAATATAAATAAAGGGTTTGATTATTGGCTCGGTTTATTGAGCCGTATAATAAAGTGTGCCGGTAAAATACATGCCAGGCATATATTCCCGCTTACTCCTTAACAAAAACACTTAATCCATATCTCCTGCCCGTAGCGCGTAAGAACAGATTTTTTTGTTGCTGCGCAAAAAACTTTTTAACTTACACACGGTGAGTCCCGAATTGTTCGGGATGCGGTATTTATGAATACCGTATTTTTGCGTTATTAAGAAATGCATTAATAAAGCCACATTGTTTGTGTCAGTAAGCGGGAATCCATGCTGGATGCCCGATAAAGAACTTCGGGCATGACGGCTTATGGTTTATGAGGCTTTACAAATGGCAATATTAGTAAATATAGAGTGAAAAGGAGGATAGCATCCAATGATTGATACAGTATATCTAGTGTTAATTGCTGTTGGTGTTGGCGTTGGTGTTGGGGTGATCATGAGCTTTATATATAGAAGCTCTCTGAAGCCGAGGCAATTAGATATTGAAAAAGAAAAAGTAAAACTGCTTGAAGAGGCAAAAAAAGAAGCAGAGACCAGAAAAAAAGAGGCGTCTCTTGAGGCAAAAGACATTGTCTATCAGGCTAAGGCGGAGGCAGAGAAAGACCTTAAAGAGAGGCGTTCTGAGTTAAACCAGCTTGATAAAAGGTTAAGGCAGAAAGAGGAAACATTAGACCGCAAGTTTGACCAGATAGATAAAAGGGAACATGACCTTACAAGAAGGGAAAAAGAATACACTTCAAAAGAGCGGGCAATACAGGAGAAAGACAACCGGTACAGCCAGATGTTGAAAGAGCAGACTCTTCAGCTTGAAAGAATCTCAGGGATAAGCTCTGATGAGGCAAAGGCAGAGCTGTTTAAGAGGGTGGAAGAGGAATCCCGTTTTGAGGCGGCAAAACTTGCGAAAGCCATAGAAGATGAGGTAAAAGAAACAGCCGAGAAAAAAGCCAAGGAAACGATAAGCTTTGCCATACAGAGATATGCGAGTGAGTATATTGCGGATGCTACGGCATCGGCAGTGAGTCTTCCGAATGACGAAATGAAGGGCAGGATAATAGGAAGAGAAGGCAGGAATATCCGCGCGCTTGAAGCGGCTACAGGCGTTGACCTTCTTGTTGATGATACTCCTGAACTTGTGACCCTCTCGGCTTTTGATCCCGTGAGGAGGGAGGTTGCGAGGATTTCACTCGAGAGGCTTATTGCAGACGGAAGGATACATCCGACAAGAATAGAGGAAATCGTTGAGAAGGTTAAGAGAGAGGTAGATGCAAACATCAGGGAAGAAGGAGAAAAGGCGGTTTTTGATATCGGGCTTTCAGGGATACATCCTGAGATAGTAAAACTGCTCGGCAGACTCAAATACAGGACATCATACGGACAGCCCGTGCTTCAGCATTCAAAAGAGGTGGCGTATCTTGCAGGCATGATGGCAGGAGAACTTGGCATTGACGTCAAGCTTGCCAAAAGGGCAGGGCTCCTCCATGATATCGGCAAGGCAATTGATCATGAGGTTGAAGGCTCGCATCAGGAGATTGGGGCAAGCTTTGCAAAAAAACACGGGGAAAATCCGAAGGTGGTAAATGCAATACTTGTTCACCACGGAGAAGGCGAACCTATAACAGCAGAAGCAGCTTTGGTTGCCGCTGCTGATGCGCTGTCTGCTGCAAGGCCGGGCGTCAGGAGAGAAAGCATAGAAAATTATCTGAAACGGCTTGAGAATCTTGAAAAGATGGCGATGTCGTATAAAGGGGTAGAGAAGTGCTATGCAATACAGGCCGGCAGGGAGATAAGAATAATTGTAAGGCCTGAAGATATGACGGATGATATGTCGGCAGTGATGTCCAAGGATCTGGCAAAGAAGATAGAATCCGAGATGACGTATCCGGGTCAGATAAAGGTCACTGTTATCAGGGAATCAAGATATGTGGAATATGCGAAATAAAAAAACTGATACAAGATACAGGATGCAGGATACATGTTATTGAATATCAGGCATCATGTATCCTGAATCATGCATCTTGAATTATGAAAGTTCTCTTCATAGGCGATATAGTCGGCAAAATCGGCAGGACAACCCTCAAGGGACTCCTGCCCAATATTGTTGACAGGTATAAGATAGACCTTGTAATTGCGAACGGCGAGAATGTTGCCGGCGGTTTCGGCGTGACAGACAAGACAGCAGGCGAGATACTTAATTGCGGCGTTCATGTCATTACAACCGGCAATCATATATGGGATAAAAAGGATTCTATCCCTTACATTGCAAAAGAAGACAGGATACTCAGGCCCGGGAACTATCCTCCCGGCGTGCCGGGATGCGGCAGCGCAGTGCATACGCTTTCAAACGGAATAAAGGTCGGAATTCTCAATATATCAGGCAGGGTTTTTATGTCAGCCCTTGACTGCCCGTTCAGAACAGGCAAGGAAGAGATTAAGAAATTAAGAGAGTCCACGAATATAATCATAGTGGACTTCCATGCTGAGGCGACTTCTGAAAAAATAGCATTCGGTTATTTTGTTGACGGAGAAGTCAGCGCGGTTATTGGAACGCATACGCATGTGCAGACAGCAGATGAAAAGATACTTCCAAACGGCACTGCTTATATAACGGATGTAGGAATGACAGGGCCTGCGGTTTCAGTTATAGGTATTGAAAAAGAGCAGATTATAGAGAGGTTTCTGCTTCAAATGCCCATGAAGTTTGAAGTGGCTAAGGGCGAAGGCATATTGTCGGCAGTGGTTATAGAGATTGACGAAAAAACGAGCAAGGCAACTGCAATCCAGAGATTACAGCTTAAATATCCCTGACATTCGGTTCCCGGGCTTCCCTTAATCGGCCCCCTCTTCGGAGTAACGACAGACGAGGTGAAAAAGACCGAGCTTGTGGTCAATGTTTTAGAATATCAACATCAGCTTTATACCTTTTTGGCATTTATATTTCTTGTTTGGACTTTAAACTCGCCATCAGAAGCCAGACTACAGACGAAAGCATTATCAGCCAGCCGAGAGCTTTAACTACACACGCGATGCCGGTGTCATACTTAAGCATGCCGATGTCTGAAAGGATTATGTTCCAGTCATGGCCGCCGCTGCCTACAAGAGGGAGTTCCAGTTTTCTTGCATCAGCGATATAAATCGATATGTTAAGAAAATTTTCTCCGAACCAAAATGTGCTGAATGCAACACCAGCGGTTTCTCTCCTTATGAAAAAGCTCAGGAGGATAACAAAGGGAACCAGAAGCTGCATAATGGTTCCGCCCCAAACCCCAAGGGTTTCTCCAAAAGGACCGAATAACAGATGCCCGAATTCGTGGAATGGAAGGTTTACATGGTCAAGAAGAAGAAAGCCGTCCTCATCCACGAGCGCATGAATCCAGAAGGCAACAGCACTCAAAACTCCTATGCCTAAACCGACTTTAGATACCGGCTTCCATGAATTGCTCATTTTTGTATACTTTATTTTATCCATTCAAGGGTTAGGGTTATCTCTTTTGTCTCAGAGAATTTGAGATATTTGAAGAGGAGAAGAAATACGTAGAACTTTTGGATAAGGAGAATTGCCTGTTGATGCAGATGGATTCTATTGCCTCTATTTGTAAACATCTCCTCTTGGCCCGATGGCCTCTACCAGAACAACCTCAGTTTCGATATTGACCATGTAGATGATCCTTAAATCTCCAACCGCATATCTATATTTACCCTCGTGTTTTCCTCTAAGCCTTTTTATATGGAATCCTTCAAGCGGGTTATTGCTTATTTCCTCGATGGCTTTGTTAATCCTCCTAACCGTCTTATCATCAAGTCTTTCGTAGTATTTAGCCGCCTTTTTATGAAGGGAAACTTTATACATTCCGTTTTATCTTTTCCCATGGTATAAAGTCTTCGAGCTTCCCCTTTTTAATTGATCTTTCCGCCTCCGCAATTTGTTCCATAAGCTCATGGCTCGATAAAATCTCAAGAGTTGCTTCCATCTCTTCTTTTTCTTTAAGATAATCTATAAAGTCAACAGCAACCTTCACCTTTTCCTCTGACAGCTCATCAATAGACCTCTTGGCTTGTCTCTTTAAAGTTACACTTTGCATTTTACCTCCTCTAATAATCAAACTGTTATATTTTAACCCTAACCTACTGCAAAAACAATATAACGCATTAAATCATCTAAAATGTAACCGAGAAGGTACTGGTTAAATCATCTAAAAT
>JASEHP010000049.1:5895-9656 GCA_030018605.1 Thermodesulfovibrionales bacterium | reverse complement strand
GGTGCGGCCCAATTTGCCCCTTTATCAAATTTACACAAAATAGTTGACAGTACCTTCATTTTCTGCATTTCGGTTCTCAGTTCTTCTATATCAAGTTTAGTAGCTAAGATGTCTTTTTTTTCTTCAAACTTTTTCTCAACCTTAGCCTCTATATACTCAACTAAAGTCTTGCCTATCAAAAAATCTTTCATGTGCCGAATGTTGAGCCGGGATCCCAGATTTTTACTTTTCAAGAATGTTTTTTCTTTTCTCTTCTGTCTTCTGCAATGGAGATTGCAAGAAATATCAACCCGATGAGTATGGTTCCTATGAGAATCACATAGAATACATCCATTTTATTCTTCCTCCTTCTCTGGTGGTATTGTGTAAAACCCAATCAAAATAATAATTGCCACAGCAACTAATGCAAAGATTCCCATTTTAAAGGTCAACCCTTCTGTAAAGAGTCGTCCAACAAATACAGCGGTTATCAAGTACTTGGCAACATCCACAAACATCTTGCCAATTTCTTTTCTTCTTTCTCTATGCTTCATAGTTTTTAATTTAGCAAAACACAGAGTATTTGTCAAAACAAAAAAAGGCGTCCCGAATTCTCGGGACGCCTTTTAAGTCTTTCACGCATCACGCATTACGCGTAACGCATTACGGTCTTTAGAAGCTGAGTGTGATTCCGTGTCTCACTGAATATGCATCGTCAGGGCTTTTTGCGCTGGCAGTAATGTTCTTAAAGAATTCTCCTGCCCAGAGATAACCGCCCTCTACAAAGTAAACGAGGTTTTTGTCAAGCTTGTAGGTTATCTTTGCATCAAGCTCTGAACCTATCTTTTTGCTGTTATAGGTGCCGGATGTGCTTACTGCTTTTGTCGCTCTCAGAATATAGTAGTTAGCAATTAAATTGAGGTTTTTTGTAACGTCTCCGCTTGCCCCCAATTTAATGAATGTTGTATTGGCAATACCAGTATTAGCGGCTCCAAGCGCTGATGCGCCAGCTGACGGAGCTGTAACACCTGCTGTTCTCGTCAGGTAGTCGTAAACATAGGTGTATTTCTGTGTATTTGCCAAAGCTGTCACAAAGGTGCCAACCTTATTGTCGCTTGAATTGTTGTCGCCGCTACCAACCGCATATTCTAAATCAAGCGTAAAGTCACCAGCTTTGTAGTTGGCTCCGAGGAGGTAAGCATATCCCTTGAAATTTGTATCTGCCCCTGTATCAGGTTTTGACGTTCCTTTCTGGAGTTCTACATCTGCCTTAAGACCGACAGGTCCGACCTTCGTGTCGGCTCTTAAGCCGTAGTTAGTCATGGCAAGACCTTTGGAATTGTAATCCTGGTCAATAAGATGTGTTATATCACCGCTCATGTTAAAGCTCTTGCTTTTATAGCTGAAAAGGGCGACATAAGCATCTGTATCATCAGGTGAGCCTGTGACACCTTCATTCAGCTTTATATCCAGCAACCCAATGTGGAGTTCTTTTGTAGGGTCAAAAAAGAGCACGATTGCGTCATCGCCGAACTTGGCGTGGTTAAAGAACAAACCATTGCCAAGCGCTAAAGGCATATGACCAACCTTTATGCCGGCTGGAACGCCGATGTTGAATTTGTGCTGGACCCATGCTTCAAGAACAGCCATGGTTCCCCTCTTGCCATTACCTTCGGCATATACACCTTGAGCTTCCATAGCAGTGGAATCACCCCATGTGTATGTATCGCCCGTGTTTGAGCCTGTTTCAAGGTGGATTACACCCATTGTGTTCTTTGATACATCTGCCTGAATGCGAAGCCTTACCCTGCCGTCATACGTTGACGTGTCTGATGTAGATGATGCAGCATCGTTAAAGTCAGCAGTGTTAGCCTTAATCGCACCTCTAAACCTTAATTCTCCGCCCAGTGTTATCTGGGTTGTGCCTTTTGCAACAATTGCCTGTGTCTCAGCCGGAATTTCGGCATGGATGGCAAAGGCGCTGGCTGCAAAACCGAGCGTAAACAATACGCCCAATGCTAATGCTAAATACTTTTTCATTTGCTCTCCTTCACTTCCCAATTCCGTTATGCGTGATAAGTTATGCGTGATGAGTATTTTTTATTAAAGTCCTTACCCCTTACGCTTTACGGATTACGCATTACGGTTTTGGTTCAGTATTTGTCCCGTTGAAAACGGGATTTGCCCTTTACTTCTAATCTCTGTTCTCTGTCTTTCCCTTTCCTCGCATCACCCCCTTTTTAAGCCCTCTTTTTCGGTCTCATTTTTTGGGCATGAACTTCCGTATTGTCTCTATGAGCTGTTAATTCATCTTTTACTTCTCGTATTTCTTTTCTTAAGTCTTTAGCTACAGCGTCCATCTTGGTGTCTAATTTCTTTTCAACAGAATCAATTTTATTGCTTAACCTCTCTTCCATAGAGTCAATCTTGCCTGTTAATGAATCAATCGCAAGATTAAGCTTATGCTGAAAATCCTCAGAAAGAATGCCCAAGTACTTTTTTGTATCTTTTATATCTTCTTCACTCATGAATTTATCTTTCCCTATATTTGTGTGAACTCTTCTACAATGAAAAGAGATTTGTAAGAGCCGGTTTTAAAAAATATGGTAACTTTACTCGTTTCTTATATCTTTTGTCAAGCTAAAAATAGACTGTCAAATAACAAATCACAGGTAGAAAAGCAATAAGCGTGCCTATGAAAGATAGTTGAAAAATAAAGGTTTTTTGTAAAAAGGGGCTATAATCACTGTATCTTCTCTGCAACATTGTGTGGAATTAATAGAGCAGCAGCGCAGAAGCGCAGTAGCGCAACAGCAGAAGGATAATAGCACAGAAGGGTAGACTGGCAAAGCGGTAGTTCAGAAAAGTCTTTAACTACTACACTACTGTGCCGCTGCTCTACTGCTCACTCATATGCTATAATGTGATTCAGGATTTCACGATGACTAAATTCTGGAAATATGATTTTGATATTGCCAAATACACAAAGGCAATAGAAGCCAATCCCGACAACTACGGCGCATACAGCAACAGGGGCATTGCCTACCAGAAAAAAGGGCAATACAGCCTTTCTCTCGCCGACTTCACCAAAGCCATTGAGCTTAACCCTGATTTTGACATGGCATACATTAACAGGGGGAACGCTTATCAGGAAATAGGGGAGTACGACCTTTCCATCACTGATTTCAACAAGGCAATTGAACTAAACCCTCAAAATGGCATGGCATACAACAACAGGGGCTTTACGTTCATCCTGATGGGGAAGCACGATGAAGCTGAAAGAGATATAAAAAAATCGCTTGAACTCAGCCCGAATAACATCTACACATTAAACAGCATGGCTGAACTCTATGCGGCAAAAAATGATTCCGCAGAAGCATGCAGGTGGCTAAAAAAAGCTATAGAAAAGGGATATAACAACTGGAGTTATATAAAGACATCAAAGACTTACGACAACATCCGCAATTCTCCCTGCTTTATGGAAATAATTTCAAAGCAATCTCTTTAAAATTTAAAATTCAAAGTGAAAAATGCAAAATTGCAATGTTAAATTTAAAATTTTGAATTGTAATTTTTAGTTTTGCTTTTTACATTTTGAATTTTTCAATGTTGACTAAAGCCCGCCTTAAAATTTAAAATTTCTTGTCAGGACAAAATGTTATAATTAAATTGTTTTCTTCTGACAACTAAAAACTCTAAAATTTGTTTTGCAAATTTTTAGGGGCTGTAGCTCAGTTGGTCGGAACGACCAGGGGAGAGCGGTCGCATCGACAGGTCGTCGG
>JASEHP010000049.1:0-5796 GCA_030018605.1 Thermodesulfovibrionales bacterium | reverse complement strand
CGATCCCCTTTTTAAGTTTAGCATGGATAATCACAAGGGGCTGTAGCTCAGTTGGTCGGAACGACCAGGGGAGAGCGGTCGCATCGACAGGTCGTCGGTTCGATCCCCTTTTTAAGTTTAGCATGGATAATCACAAGGGGCCGTAGCTCAGTTGGGAGAGCGCTTGAATGGCATTCAAGAGGTCGAGGGTTCGATCCCCTTCGGCTCCACTTTAGTTATATGAAAACTTATTCGGTCTATGTGTTAAAAAGTGAAAAAACTGATACCTCCTATATCGGACATACTTCAAATCTTGAGAAAAGATTTGCCGAGCATAATAACGGCAAAAGTCTCTCAACAAGAAAGAAAAGGCCGTGGAGACTTATCTATAAAGAAGAATTTAAGACTCGGACAGAGGCAATATCCAGAGAAAAATATTTCAAAACGGTTGAAGGAAGATTGGAGCTTAAATCTCTTGGAATTCTATAGAACAGTCGGAACGACCAGAGGAGAGCGGTCGCATCGACAGGTCGAGGGTTCGATCCCCTTCGGCTCCACTTTATTTTTATGAAAACTTATATGGTCGGCACGACCAGGGGAGAGCGTCCCGATTGCATCGGGAAGGTCTCCCGATTTATCGGGATCAGCTCCACCAGAATTGAAAATAGCAGAGAGCAGTTGGCATAAGAGGTCGTCCCGATTTATCGGGGTCAGCTCCACTTAGCAACTATGAAAAAAACAAAAAGACAAATCACAGATGCTGCCAAAAACATAAAACTTCTGATGCTGGATGTTGACGGTGTGCTGACAGATGGAAGCATTATTCTTGACAATAAAGGCAATGAGTTTAAGGCATTCCACGTGCGCGACGGGCACGGCATAAAAATGCTCATAAGGGCTGGCATTCACGTTGCCATAATTACAGGAAGGATCTCAAAGGTCGTGGAGCGAAGGGCAAAAGAGCTTGGCATTGCCGAGGTTCACCAGAAATGCTATAACAAAATAGTGGCGTATAACCGCATAAAAAAGAAGTTTTCTCTCAAGGACAATGAGATAGCGTATATAGGCGATGACATAGTGGACCTGCCTTTAATAAAGAGGGTTGGGCTTTCTTTTGCTGTTGCTGATTCGCCTGAAGAAGTTAAGTCCCATGCATCGGCAGTCACAAAGAACAGAGGCGGCAGGGCTGCTGCAAGAGAGGTTTCGGATATTATCCTTAAAGCCAAGGGGTTATGGAATAAAGTCATAGATGGCTATCTTAAAGCTTAACATTCCTACAATCCTCACATTAAGCAGGATTATTCTTATCCCTGTTTTCGTAATCGTAGCTTATCAGCACCCATTCTGGGGCGCAGGGGTATTCGGCATCGCAGCAATAACGGATTTTCTTGACGGTTATCTTGCCAGACGCTCAGGACAAGTAACAAAATTCGGTATCATACTCGACCCCCTCGCAGATAAATTCCTCGTAATCTCCGCCCTTGTGGTCTTAGTGGATATGGCGAGGCTGTCCGCATGGATGGCAATAGTTATAATTGTCAGAGAATTCTTTGTGACAGGACTGCGGGTTGTTGCCCTTTCAAAAGACATTATTATCCCTGCTGAGATGGGCGGAAAACTTAAGACAACTGCACAGATAACGGCGATCCTCTGTCTGATAGTCGGAGGGAGCATATTTGACATAGACCTTTATGACATTGGAATTATTTTTATATGGGCAGCGCTCGCCCTCTCGGTAATCTCGGGAATTCAATATACAATCTCTTTCTGGAAAAAGATAATATGAAGCCCGCCCTGGTGATAGCCCTAGCATTTATCCTCGGCTCGATTCCATGCGGCGTCGTAGTAGCAAAGATTAAAGGCGTTGACCTGAGAAAAATTGGAAGCGGCAACATAGGAGCGACAAATGTGCTTCGGTCTCTGGGAAAAGGGGCTGCCCTGCTCACGCTTTCTGGAGACATCTTAAAGGGCACTGCTGCCATAGCAATTGCAAGATATTTATCCATAGAGCCGCTTTATGAAGGGCTTGCCGGCCTTTCCGCAATACTCGGCCACAATTTCTCGCTGTTTCTCAGATTCAGAGGAGGCAAGGGCGTTGCCACAAGCATCGGCGTTTTAGTGATTTATTCTCCTAAAGTTGCTATACTTACACTTATAATATGGCTTGTTGCAGCTCTTATAACAAAATATTCTTCTCTTGGCGCAATAGTATCATTCGGGCTTCTTCCTGTAAATGTATTTCTGTTTGACCCTGTGAGGATAAAAATACTAATCTCAGTCATGATTGCGCTTTTGATTTTAGCGAGGCACATTGGGAATATAGAGAGGCTTATAAAAGGGGTGGAAAGAAAAATTGGAGAACGAGCAAGGGGCGGGTAATGAGTCAATGATGTTGTCATTGCGAGGAATGAAATGACGAAGCAATCTGACACGAAGTGTCATTCCGAACGAAGCGAGGAATCTCAACTTGAGATTGCCACGGGCTTAGCCCTCGCAACGACCTTTTGGGTCGGATTGCAAAATTTATCCCGCACCTGCATTAAGATTGCTTCGGCTACGCCTCGCAATGACGGGCGAGGGACATGCGTTCGCAATGGCACTTTTTACAAACGTGTCAAAACTACCTTCCTCCTCCATTTTGCGTTCTTAATTTTCTCCTTCGCCTTTTCATCATCATCTTTCGCTGAAGATATCCGTGAATCACGGCTTGACAAAGGGCTTAAAAACAACGAACCTTATTCGTATGTCTTGATAAAAAAAGCCCACGCCGACCCCTCAAAAGCAAAGAGCCTTTTAGCAGAGGCGGTAAGGTATTCTCCGGATCTCCCCCCTGCGTATTTTGAAATGGCAAAGACAAGTTTTTCGCCTTCGGCAAAAGGCATGTTTGAAAGCCTTGATTATGCTATCAAAGGATTTAAGGCTTACAAAGGGAATTTCTGGTGGTTAATAAGTATTACCGGGCTTTTTACTGCAAGCCTGATGCTCTCTTTTGTTATCGCTCTTGCTCTGGTTTTGGCTGTAAGGTTTTTTATAGACACCCCTCTCCTGTCTCATGATATTAAGGAAAACAGGATGAAGATTTTAATTGTCATCCTGCTTATTCCTGTCTCTTTCCTCGGCTCTTTATTCTTCCTTACAGGCTTCCTGGTTCTGCTGGGGCTATATTTCAGAGGAATGAACAAGGCTGTTGTTTATGTATCTGTTCTGATTCTCCTTCTGTCTCCCTTTTGTTTGCGCTTTATAAATATGTTTCTCTCGGCTCCCTCTTCTGATCTCAGGGCTATTGTGGCTGTCAATGAAAGCAGGGACAATAAATATGCCGCCTCTGTTCTTAAGAATAAAGATGATTATATATCCCTTTTTTCATACGGCCTTGCGCTCAAGCGGGAGGGACGCTATGAAGAGGCAATAGCTGCCTATAAAAAACTTTTGGCTTCGCATCCTGATTCCCGGGCTTACGTCAATCTCGGTAACTCCTATGCCGGTGCTACTGATATGGCTGCCGCAAAAGAAGCATATAAAAAATCCATAGAACTGAAACCGCTTGCTTCGGCTTATTACAATCTCAGCCATGTATCGCGGGAAACACTTGATTTTGCAAAGGGAGAGGAGTATTTCAATGAGGCAATAAAACTCAACAGGGAATCCGTATCTCAATTCGCTGCTGCCGCAAGCCGGAATCCTAACCGCTTTGTCATTGATGAAACCCTTCCAATGTCAACTATGTGGGAATATGCGGGAAACAGCTCACGAGGACTGATAAAAATCTCTCCCTTGAATTCTGCGTCTTCTGTCATCGTTTCTATCGCCTTGCTGGCGCTCTTTTTTATTATGGACTCGGCATTTAAAGAGAGGGCATACAGGTGCCAGAGGTGCGGCGTAATCCTCTGCGGAAAGTGCGGAAAAGAAAAGCTTTGGGGGGAGATGTGTTCCTTATGTTATAAGTCCCTGATTAAGCTGGATGCCCTTGATTCAAGGATAAGGGTGGCAAAACAGCTTGAGGTGCAAGAACTCCAGAAGAAAAAAAGGCGTGTAATCGGTATCCTTTCTTTTGTTCCTCCGGGAATAGCCCATATTTATTGGGGGAGAATTCTCTCAGGAATTTTATTCTTGTGGTTATTTCTTTTCCTGCTGCTTTTAATATTGCTTAAACCGCTATTTTCTACAGGACTTTCACTATTTTCACATAGCTGGATTACAATACCGGCGTCAGTAATTATGGTTTCTTTATACCTTATCTTCAATATAGATGCGCGAAGGAGGCTGAAGTAGGAGATGTCATTAGAGGGTTCCTTAAAAGAATTCGGTCTGGCAGACATACTGCAGCTTATATATTTCCAGCGTAAAACAGGTGTCCTCACGCTTGAAAGCAGGATGGACAAGGTCCGGCTGCTATTCTATGAGGGCAATATTACATCAGCAGAGACAAAACGGAAAAGAGAGACAAACCGCTTCGGCAGTCTGCTCTTAAAGAAGGGGCTGATTAAAGAAGAAGGCCTTCAGAAAGCCCTTGATGAACAGCAGGCAACAGGACAAAAACTTGGCAATATCCTTATGAAAAACGGTGTTGCTGGGAAAGAGCAGATACAAGAAATTCTTACAACACAAATAACCGAGACAGTGATTCAAGTCTTCAGATGGAAGGATGGGATATATGAGTTTTCCCAGCAAGGAGTGCCTGTTGACAAGGAGATGCCTCTATCGCTTGATACCCAGCATGTCCTGATGGAAGGGCTTCGCATCATGGACGAATGGTCGCTGATTGAAGGCAAGTTAACCCCTGGCACTATATTTAAACCAACCGGCAAGTCAGATGCCTCGCTCAGCGATGACGAAGAAGAGATTCTCGGGTTTATTGACAATGAAAGCGATGTAAGCGCGATAATTGAATCCAGCCGCATGGACAGTTTTCAGGCGTCCAAGTCTCTCATATCTCTTATGGAAAAAGGCATTATAGAACGTAAAGAGGCTGCTCCGGTAGCCCCTGAGATGATTTTGCGTGAGGCAGCGCGGCTGGATAAAAAAGGCATTCCCTACCCGCCGTTTATTACTCCGGTTATATTCTTGGTAAGCCTTTTTATTGCAGTAATCTCATTCCCTTCGCAGCGGTCTGACCACGCTGACAGAATTAAAACATCCGCAGACATAGATAACATAAGATTTATTATTGAGGCATACAAATATGAGAGCGGCTCTTATCCACAATCAATCGCTCAGATAACAAAAACGACTGATGCGTGGGGCAGACAGCATATCTATAAACCAGCGGCCGGTGATTTTGTCCTCTTCAGCGCCGGGCCTGACGGAAAAGAAGGCACAGCGGATGATATTTACTGAAGTAAGCCTAAATTACTTTTTAATGCCGCGGCAACATGCTAAACGCATCCCTTTAACATAATGGCAGCGCCGTGGTAAAAATCCTCGCTTGTTGAAGCAATAATACTGTCCGCAAATTCAGGCGCCCATTTTGAGAAATGCCCCTTTAAAAATTCATCTCTCAGTTCATTGAGATTAGAGGCTTCTTCACGCTGTCCTTTTTCAAAAAGCTCTATTATCCGCCCGGTTAGATACTGGAGGAATTCCAGTTCAACGGCGATATGGTCGTCAGGAAGGCTGTAAAGATTTTTAACTGCCATTCCTGCTTCGAGATACATTTTCCTTACATTAATTGTTACATCTGTCATAACGGTTTTAGACTCTGAAAGATATACAGATGAATAAGGAATTGCAGGCGGATTTTTGGGGCCGATAAATAACCACCTGATAGAGTAACATCAATTCTGTAAATATGAATTAGGGTATAATTCTCAAGGGAAA
>JASEHP010000048.1 GCA_030018605.1 Thermodesulfovibrionales bacterium | reverse complement strand
AGGTGCGGCCCAATTTGCCCCTTTATCAAATTTACACAAAATAGTTGACAGTACCCTTGTCTACTACCATAATGTAAGCAATATAACATAAAACGCTATATTAGAAAAGAAATATCTTCAACAAAAACAATGAGGCAAGTTGAAGGTATTTCGTATTTTGTGGTAATATGGACTAAAAACGCCATTCGTATTTTATGGGAAATTTGTCCAAGATTGTTAAAGAGACCTTGCCTGAGTTCCGGAAATATCTTCTGGAACGTAAACTTGTGCCTGAGAAAAATGTCCCTTATTTTGCTTATTGGGTTAGCCGGTTTCTTGATTTTGCCAGAAAAAGAGATATCTCTGCAACAGAATACAAGGAAGCGTCTATTATCGAGTTTCTGGATATATTACGGACAGACCAGAAAATCCTTGACTGGCAGCCTCGTCAAGCTGATGATGCCATAAGGCTTTATTACTTCAATTATCTCGGCAAAACCTGCGGACAGACCGGGGGCGCAGCAGGGATTATGGATGCAGATAGCGCTTTGACTGAGACAAAGCGATTAATAAGATTGAAGCATTATTCATACAGCACAGAACGCACATACCTTCAGTGGATAAAGCGTTTCCTTGACTATGCACTGCAAACAGGGAAGAAGGAAATATCCGATATTGCGGCAGAGGATTTCAAAAACTTTATAAGCCATCTTGCTCTCAAAGAGAAAGTATCTTCTTCGACGCAGAATCAGGCATTCAATGCGATTCTGTTTCTTTTCCGTAATGTGCTCGGCAAAGAAGTCGGCGAACTTGGCAACACAGTACGCGCAAAGCGGGGGCAGAAACTTCCCGTTGTGTTTTCAGTTGATGAAATAAAGAGTCTTTTTTCACAGATGACCGGCAAAAACCTTTTATTTGCCGAACTGCTATACGGCGCTGGACTTAGGCTCATGGAACTTGCCCGTCTTAGAGTAAAAGACATTGACTTCGACGCAAATGCAATCTTTGTCCGAAGCGGAAAAGGTGACAAAGACCGCGCGACAGTGCTGCCTGCTGCTGTTAAAGAGAAACTGCGCGAGCATCTGAAGGAAGTAAAAACCCTGTACGAACAGGATATTGCAAAAGGACATGGCGAGGTTTTTCTCCCTGACGCACTGAGCCGCAAGTATCCGAATATGGGAAAGGAATGGGCATGGCAGTATGTCTTTCCATCGTCCAAGCTTTCTGTTGACCCGAGAAGCGGTAAGACAGGACGGCACCACATAAGCGATAAATCGATTCAGACTGCTGTGAAAAATGCTGTCTACATGACAGGCATTCCGAAGCATGCATCGGTTCATACATTTCGCCACAGCTTCGCTACTCATCTGCTTCAGAGCGGCGTTAACATAAGGGAAGTGCAGAGTCTGCTCGGACACAAAAACGTTGAAACTACAATGATCTATACTCACGTCCTGCGTGATATGTCTAATGCTCCGCAGAGTCCGCTTGATGCGCTTTATGGAAGCCGCAGTGAGAGAAAAGATGTTTGAAGACACGATAGCGGCAATTTCAACCCCTGCCGGAGAAGGCGGAATAGGCATTGTCAGATTAAGCGGAAAAGACGCAATAAAAATTGCTGATAAGCTTTTCCATTCCCTGAAAGGCAAAACTCTCTCTGCTTCAGCATCCCACAAAATAATCTATGGTTTTATAAAAAACTCTTCCACGGGTGAAACAGTGGATGAAGCGCTTGTCTCAATAATGCGCTCACCCAATACCTACACCAGAGAAGATATTGTTGAGATTAACTGCCACGGCGGTATGTCCCCTCTGAGAAATGTGCTTGAACTTGCAGTTAAACATGGGGCACGGCTTGCCGAGCCCGGAGAGTTCACAAGAAGGGCATTCTTAAACGGAAGGATTGACCTCAGTGAGGCAGAGGCAGTTATTGACCTCATAAGGGCAAAGACAGATGAGTCGCGCAGAATCGCGCTTGAACAATTAAGAGGCAGGCTCTCCGAAAAGATCCTGCACCTCAGGGAGCAGCTTACAAAGATATGCGTTTTCATCGAGGCTTGCATAGATTTTCCGGAAGAGGAAATAGAACTTGCGTCAAAGAAGGAGATTATCAAATCGGCAGAGAGAATCCTTAAAGAGCTTGATTCCCTTCTAAAAAGCTATGACGAGGGCAGGTTTTTCAGGGAGGGACTTGCGGCAGCAATAGTCGGAAGGCCGAACGTTGGGAAATCTTCTCTTCTTAATGCCCTTCTACAGAAAGACAGGGCTATAGTAACAGATACCCCAGGCACAACAAGGGACACCATTGAAGAATATCTGAATATCGACGGCCTGCCGCTTTGCATAATTGATACAGCCGGAATAAGAGAGTCGCATGAGATGGCAGAGAAAGAGGGAGTTAGACGAAGCATCATGGCAATGGAAGATGCGGATTTGATTATTGCAGTGATTGATGGAAGTGTGCCTTTGAAGGATGAAGATATAGAAGTGCTTGAAAGGGTTAAGGAGAAGAATACGATAATTGCAGTCAATAAATCGGATATTCCATTTGGTGAGAATACACTCGCTTCACGCCTCACGCCTTACGCCTCACATATCATACGAATTTCTGCAACGCGCGGCGACGGCCTGGATGAATTAAAGAATGCGATATTTAACTCCTGCCTTAAAAACTGGAAAGAGCAGAAAGAGGGGGTTATTATTACTAATCTCAGGCATAAGATTGCGATTCAGGCTGCTTATGATTCCCTGAAGGATGGTCTGAAGGCAATCAAAACCGGCAAGCCTCTTGAGATAATTGCAATTGAATTCAGAAATGCCCTTGACAGGCTCGGGGAGATTGTGGGCGCTGTGACAACAGATGATATCCTGAACAGGATATTCAGCAATTTCTGCATCGGCAAGTAGTTAGGCTGCCGACATCTCGGCCTTTTTGATAGAGCTTTGAAGATACTCTTTGAACTTGGAAGACACCAGCCATTTAATCCCCAATTTCTCAGCCCATTTTATTATCCCCTGATCTGCCGTTACCAATAACGCATCGAGCTCCCTTGCCAGCAGGATAAGGTCAACATCCTCCTTGCTGTCAATAATCCCTTCCCTTAAAGCCTCTCTGTATTTTCTCCTCATGTCCTTAATAATATCTTCTTCGCCTGCTTTTGAAACACCTCTCACAGCCTTCTCTGCCACCCTGAGCCCCTTATTAATCCTCTCTCTTATGTCTTCTATCAATTCATAGAGCAGAAATGCAGGGCATGTAAGCTCATGTTTCTTGGGTGGTTTTTGCTGAAGGACAACGAGCAGGTCTCCTGATATCTTTTCAGGTTCTATGAAATTAAGGAGTTCCTCAAATATGGACGGCGGCATATAGAACTCAAGGTGAGGAATCTGCGATGCTAAAAACAGAAAGCTTTCAAGCGCCTCTGTAGGTGTCCTGCCAAAGCTCTCGCGAACTTCCGGATTTACAAAGAGGCTTGTATCTAAAACTACAGCGCCCTTTTTAAATTTTGCCTGCCCCATGAAGTTTGAACGTATATGTATTCCAGTTATTGCAGCTCGGGCACCTGCCGGACCAGTCCTGTGATGAGTAGCCGCAAGTTGAACACCAGTAAGGAAGCCGGAATGCTATTTTCATATCCACAGCTTTTTTGAATTCCACGGCTGCCTTGTCACATTGATTGCGCCTGAGATAAAGGTCGCCCATTATCTGATAAAGTTCAGGGGAAGCCATCCCGCTTGCATCAACGTAAGAAAATGTTTCAAATGCATCGTCTATCATCTCAAGCCTGTAGTAGAGCTTCCCAAGCAGAAATCTCAGCGCATGGTTCTGGGGCTTTTTTGACAGGCTGTTCCCATAAAGCCTTATGAGCCTTGCAGGTTCTCCAATGTTTATTAGCAAGTCTTCAAGCCTTGCAAGAATTATCAGGGATGATGTCTGATCGTAGCTTTTTTCAAGAAAGTCTACGGCATCCTCTGACTCGCCTTCCCTGAGCATTACCTCGGCAAGTCCGACGTATGCAGGCACAAAATTCATATCCATCCTCAATAGTGTCTTAAAAAGTTTCTTTGCCTTTTCAATATCCCCGCGTTCAAGGCTGTAGCGGCCGTATTCATACTTATAACCAAGGAGGTTCATCTGCTCTCTCTGGCGGTCTTTTTCTGTATGTTCATGTTTCAGTATCGTCTTCTGCACCTCAACAAGCTCGTCCCATTTTTCATCCCTTTCGAGGATAGCCCTCTTTTTATAGAGAGCGCTGAGGTTGTCAGTATCTATGTCAAGGATTTTCTCTATGTAATTCAGCGCCTCTGCCCACCTTCCTGTTTTTTCCATCAGGTTTTCAAGAGAGAAAAGCACCTCGGGGTTCTGCTGATTGGCAGCAAATGCCTTATTATAAAAGCTTGTCGCCTTCTGATATTCCTCTTCGGCAGATGCGATGTCGCCGAGCCTGAGCAGCGCGTCAAGATGTTTCGGCTCTTCCGCAAGGATGCCTTCAAGCGATTCCCTTGCCTCATCCTCATTATGAGCAAGAAGCGCATTCAGCGCCTTTGAATACATCTCCTGAACTCTTGCCTCTTTTTTCTGTTTGCGCTGATACTGAAGGTTATCTATAAAGCGTTTTGTGTCTCTTATAGTAAAAACAATGAGCATTGCAAGCGCTCCCGCAACGCTTGAAAAGAGTATCAGCGCTATCTTGGGAGTCTCATATGCGTCGCCAAAAGGTATCTTTATCGTAGTTATTTCCTGGTTGACATACGCAAACCCGCCAAGTCCGGCAAGAAAAAGAATGAATATGAATATTGCAATTTTACCCATTGTAAGTTATGAACCTTTCATTCCACATGTATCCTCGGCGCATCAAGCCAGAGTTTTTCAAGCTGATAGTATGCCCTTGTTTCTTCTTCAAACACATGAATAATTATATCTCCGCAGTCCATTAACACCCAGTGGCTGTAATTCAGTCCTTCAATTCCGAGGGGGCGAATGCCTTTCTTGGAAAAGTGCTCTGCAATTGCCTCAACAATTGCCCTCACCTGTGTTGTGCTCTCTCCCGAGCAGATGACAAAATAATCTGCAATGATGGATAAGCCTTTCAGCTCAAGGACAAGCACATCTACGGCTTTCTTATCCGCTGCTATCTTTGCGGCTGCAAGGGCTTTGGCTTTACTTTTTATTAAAGGATTCTCCTCCTCTCCAAAATCAAGTTAGAAGTGGAAAGTTTTAACTTTTAACTCTTAACTCTCAACTTTCAACTCTTAACTTTATAAATCTTATGAGTAATTATATAAGATTCAACTTCTTCTGGCAATAGGTATTTTATGCTTTTCCCGCGTTTTATCATCTTTCTGATGCCGGTTGCCGATACCTCAACAGGCGTGATATGCAGTATTATTATGTCCCTGCCGCTCTTTAGTTTTGTTTTGTAGGTTTGAAGTTTTGCGTCATCAAGTTTTTTAAGTATATTTTTATTTATCCTCAGATATGGCGAAGAGGCAATGCCTGTGAATTTAAAGGCAGGCCGCGAAACGATAATGAAATCCGCAAGGCTGACAAGCCTCTGAGGCTGCCACCAGTTAGGGATGTCAATGAAAGCATCAATACCGGCTATAAAGTAAAGCCTCGCGCCAGGATAAATGCGGCGCAGCTTTTCAATGGTGTCTACGGAATAAGATTTATCCTTTTTTTTATATTCAATATCAGAAACAGCAAAGGAGCGGTTTTTGGATATGGCAAGCCTTACCATTTTATATCTGTGTTTTGCATCTGCAAGTTCTTTATCCTTGAGCGGCGGATTGCCTGAAGGCACAAAGATAATCCTGTCAATGCCGAGTTTTTGTTTCACCTCTTCCGCAGCTATGAGATGCCCATAATGGATTGGATTAAATGTCCCGCCGAATATGCCGAGTTTCATCTATATATAATACTCCTGTTCAGGCTTCACACCGATTGAGGCAAGCCAATCCGTGATTGTCTTTTCCATTGCCTTCGCATTTAATGCAAACCATTTCTTTTTGTGCTCAGGAAAAGTGGAAAGCGTTTTTTTGAACCTGCTGAATGCATCCGGGCTGTTGAGGGCATCTGAGAGTTTGTCGTGCGGTCTTAGTTCATCAATCCCCTCGGTAAATTTTTTCATAAGGCTATAAGCCTCTTTTGACTCTCTTTCAGGGATGCGGACATATCGTTCTTTTTCAGAGAATATTCTTATTGCAAGCTCCACTTCATCTTCAATCCATTCAGGCATGTTAAATTTCTCGAGCAAGGATTCATCAATAAGTTCATCACCTTTGTAAAGGCTGCTCTTTGCTCCTTCAAGCGCATCAACAGAGATTGTTGCAACACTGCCTGTCTCAAGGTCAAGAAAATAGTCAAATGCATCCCGCGACACATCCTCCATCGTCTTTCGGATTTCATTGAAATCTATTTTTAGAAGTTTCAAGTGATCTTAATTGTAGGCTGGGCGAGAATGAGCGAAGATGCCATATCCTCCCTAAGCTGATTCATTCTCTAATCTGCCCGTCTCCGAGCACTATAAACTTTGTGCATGTGAGCTCCTCAAGCCCCATCGGCCCCCTTGCATGAATCTTGTCCGTTGAAATCCCTATCTCAGCGCCAAGGCCGAACTGATAACCATCATTCAATCTCGTTGAGGCATTAACGAAAACAGCGGATGAATCAACTTCCTTCAGAAAGCGCATTGCCTTCTCATAATTCTCCGTAACAACAGCATCGGAATGCGCTGAGCTGTATTTTGCGATATGCTCCATTGCCTCATCCATATCCTTAACAACCCTCACATTCAAGATGAGGTCAAGATACTCCATATAAAGATCATCCTCATTCACTATGGCGATGGATTTGTCTATCTTCCTTGTCTCAGGACATCCTTTAAGGCTGACCTTTGCATCTTTAAACCTCTTAATCATTGAGGGCAGAAATGCCTTTACGACCTTCTTATCAACAAGCATTGTCTCCATTGCATTGCAGGTGCCGGGCCTCTGAACCTTTGCATTAAAGCATATATCCTCAGCCATCTTCAGGTCAGCGTCCCTGTCAACAAACACATGGCATACACCCTTGTAATGTTTAAGAACAGGGATTCTTGAATTTGCCGTGACTGCTCTTATCAATCCTTCGCCTCCGCGCGGGATTATAAGGTCAACAATCCCCTCAAGCTTAAGCATCTCCATAATGGCTTCTCTTTCAGGTATATCAATGAATGTTATTGCGTTTTCATCAAGCCCTGCCGTCTTTGCCACATCCCTCAGTATCTTTACAATCGCTTTATTTGAATTTATCGCCTCTGAGCCTCCGCGCAGGATTACAGCATTCCCAGCTTTTAAGCACAGGCTCGTTGCATCTGCCGTAACATTAGGCCTTGATTCATAGATTATGCCGATAACTCCGATAGGCACGCGCATCTTTCCGACAACCATGCCGTTAGGCCTCTGCCACATCTTTATCACTTCTCCGACAGGGTCTGAAAGAGCCGCAACCTCAATTAATCCTTGCGCCATCTCATTTATGCGCTTTTCGTTCAGGGCAAGTCTGTCTATCATCGCTTTTGAGAGTCCCTTTTTTTCTGCAAAGGCAATATCTTTTTTATTCTCCTTTATAAGTTCTGCCTTGCGTTTTTTAAGCGCATCAGCCATCTTTAAAAGCGCATTGTTCTTTTCTTTAGAAGACGCTCTTGCAAGCAGCCTCGCGCCTTCTTTGGCTGCCTTCGCCTTTTTCAGAACATAAGCCTTAATATCCATCTCTCCTCCGGATTTTATATTCGCAGTTTCAGGAAGTTTTTCAGAAGGTCTTTTCCGACTTTTGTCAGTATTGACTCTGGATGAAACTGCACGCCTTCAACAATAAATTCTTTATGCCTCACCCCCATAATCTCATCCTGATCAGTCCATGCGGTAATCTCAAGGCAGTCAGGCAAGGTCTCTTTCTTGATTATCAGCGAATGGTACCTTGTTGCCTCAAAAGGATTTGGAAGCCCTTCAAATATCGTCCTGCCGTCATGATGTATCATTGAGGTCTTTCCGTGCATAAGCCTCGGCGCCCTGATTATGTCTCCTCCGAAAGCAGCGCCTATTGCCTGATGCCCCAGACAAACGCCGAGGATCGGGACTTTGCCTGCAAAACGCTTAATCACGTCTATTGATATGCCTGCTTCTTTAGGGGTACACGGTCCCGGGGAGATGACAATGCTTTTAGGGTTCAATCTTTCAATCTCTTCTATTGTAATCTTGTCATTCCTGAAAACCTTTATATCCTCTCCAAGCTCTCCGAGATGCTGGACAAGGTTGTAGGTAAAAGAATCGTAGTTATCAACCATTAACAGCATAAAATTACCCTCGATATAAGCATGGCTGGCTTGAGCGATATTAGAGATTTTTCGGTAACAGTTCTTTTTGCCTCGGCGAATCCGCCCGAGCGCGGAAGCGAATTGCAGTGTCCACAGCTTCGACTGTCTGAGCCTGCAAGGCGAGTTTCGAAGCTGTAACGGAAAGAGCTTAGAACTGTCGAAAAATATCTGGGTAAGCGAAAGTTAGTCATGCTTATTCTAATCCTCTCTCCGCCATATCCACCGCCTTCATCATCCCCATTGCCTTGTTAACCGTTTCCGTGTATTCCCTCTCAGGCACTGAATCCGCAACAATTCCCGCGCCTGCCTGAACATAAACCTTCCCATTTTTTATTATAAGCGTTCTTATCGTAATGCACGTATCCATATTCCCTGAATAGCTGAAATACCCAATAGCCCCTGCATAAGGCCCTCTCTTTATCGGCTCAAGTTCATCTATAATCTCCATTGCCCTGACCTTCGGAGCGCCAGTCACAGTGCCTGCCGGAAAACATGCCCGAAGCACATCAAACGCATCAAGGCCTTTCTCAAGATTTCCTTCAACATTGGAGACCATGTGCATCACATGGCTGTATCTTTCAACAGCCATTAGTTCTGTCACATTAACAGAGCCTTTCTCGGCAACCCTGCCGACATCATTCCTTCCGAGGTCAACAAGCATTATATGCTCTGCCATTTCCTTCGGGTCTTTTTTTAGCTCCTCTTCCAGAGCCTTATCCTCTGCATCTGTCTCACCCCGTCTCCTTGTGCCTGCAATAGGCCTGAGTACAACTTTTTCTCCTTCAAGCCTCACAAGTATCTCAGGAGATGAGCCAACAATTTCCGCATCTCCTGTGTCAATGTAATACATATATGGAGACGGATTTATCACACGCAGCGCACGGTAGACATCAAAAGGCTCAACACCGGATTTTCTCTCAAACCTCTGCGAGAGCACAACCTGAAATATATCGCCTGCCGCAATATATTCTTTTGACTTAAGCACAGCTTTCTCAAAAGCCTCTCTCGTCCCAAAGCTTGATTTGAATTTCCGTTTTACATTTTGACCCTTTGACCCTTTGACCCTTTGACCCTTTGACCCTTTTAGCTTTTCTGTTATCGCATCTATCTTCTCCACTGCCTCTTTATACACCTTTGCAGGGCTTTTCCCGCCTACATGCACGTTAGAAACAATCTTTATCTTCTGCTTAAGGCTGTCGAATATCAGCATTGTGTCAGCAAGCATAAAGAACATATCAGGCAGATCAATGCCGGGTTTTTTGCTGTCAGGAACACGCTCAAAAAATCTGACCATGTCATAGCCCATATATCCGACCAATCCGCCTGAAAATCTCGGAAGCCCCTGGACATCAACAGGCTTGTAAAGGGCTATCTCTTTTTTAAGCACATCTACAGGGTCATCTGCCTCAAATACAACCGGCTTCCTGCCTCTTTCTCTTATCTCTATATTCTTTCCCCTCCCCTTTATAACCTTTGACGGATTTGTTCCGAGGAAGGAATATCTTGCCCATTTCTCTCCTCCTACTACACTCTCAAGCAGGAAGGAAGGGCTTTTGTCAATCTTTAAAAATGCAGAGACAGGAGTGTCAAAATCAGCAAGGATTTCCCTATAGACAGGGATGAGATTTCCCTTTCTGCATAGAGACTTAAACTCTTTAA
>JASEHP010000047.1 GCA_030018605.1 Thermodesulfovibrionales bacterium | reverse complement strand
CGGGTAAAACCCGTTTATATAAATCTTATAACACAAATTCTTAGTAGGAGGAAGCATGAGGGGTAAGATTTTTATCTTCATGGTGCTGACACTTTTTTTGCTTGTGTCTGTCAGCTTTGCAGGCGAATACGGTGTATATGTGAAGGTTATTGAAAGGGCAAAGGGGAGTTTTGATGAAGTAAGCAGTAAGGTTGAAACTGTATTAAAAAGCGCCGGATGGGAGGTTCTTGCAGCCTATAACACAGGAGTTCCGGAGGGATGCAAGTTCCGTTCAAGGGTAATAGTGTTCAGTTCACCTGCTTACGCTAAAGCTATCATGTCAACCGGTGTAAAAGCCGCATTCTCACTACCGCTTAGGGCAGGAATTTATGAGGATGAATCTGGAATAAATGTGGCAGTTGTCAACCCTGTATCCCTAAACAGAACCATAATTCACGAGACAAAACTCAATGACCTTTCTCTTTCTTCAATCAATTCCATTGTTGACGCCATAGCAAAAGCTGTACACGGCAGTGTTGTAAAAAAGCAGATTGGAGAGGTCAGGAGCAAAGGAAGTGTTGGAGGGATGGGGGGTGGTGACTTTTTGGATAAAATTGTAGAGATATATGCGGCACAGGATAACGCTGATGCTGCATTTAAGAGCATTTCTGAAAAGGTTAAAAAAGGAATACTCGGAAACGAGAAAAACTGGAAATTAATCTACACCTATGACCTTTCGGCACACAATGCAATGATTTTTGGGCTTACAGAGGCAAAAATGGAGGGTCGGGCATTCAGGATTGCTGGTGAAAAACGGGCGTCTGATTCTTACAAATTCCCGGGCATAGACCATAACACTGCTTTTCCAATAGAGGTAATTGTATACAAAGATGATAACAGAATAAAGGTTGTCACATTAGACGGAATGTACAGAATGAAGGTTTATTTTGAAGACGCCGGCAAATGGGCATTCATGAAGAATATGGGAATGCCCGGACAGATAGAAAAAGAAATTATTGAGATGGTAAAAATAAATCTGAAATAAAAGGAGGTGAGAAGTACAGACATGTTCAGGCAGTGACATTTGGCAAATTTTAGCTGTAAAAAGTAAATAAGGGGGAAACGATGAAGAGAATATTGTGTTTATGTTTGGTTTTAGTTTTAAGTCTATGTATGGGCAGTGTTGCTCAGGCGACAGACGGCTACTTTTCGCATGGTTACGGGATAAAGGCAAAGGGAATGGGCGGCGCAACAACCGCTGTAGCTCAGGATGCAATGATAGCCGCATCCAACCCTGCAGGCATGGCATTTGTAGGGAATCGTTTTGATATCGGGATAGACTGGTTTAGTCCCAAGCGTGATTCAGTACGAACTGGCTCTGCTGCCATAGACGGTTCTGCCGACAGTGACGGTACTAACTTTTTTATCCCTGAGATTGGTTTTAACAAAATGTTAACTCCAAATCTTTCCGTAGGACTACCCATATACGGAAATGGCGGCATGAACACAAACTACCCCACCGGCCAGATATCATCCGCAGCCGGTAAGGCAACCTGCGAACAATTCCTTGATATGGGCGGGCAGGCGCACGCGTCAAGTTACAACCTTCTGTGCGGCACAAGCAACTTGGGCGTTGACCTGATGCAAGTTGTTTTCGCGCCGACAATAGCTTATAAGGTTCATCCCAACCATTCATTCGGCATTTCGCCTTTACTGGCCTATCAGCGCTTCAAGGCGGAGGGCTTACAGGGATTTGCCGCGTACTCGGAAGATAAAGACAATCTGACCAACAGGGGCTACGATGATTCCACAGGTTATGGCGTGCGTATTGGCTATATGGGAAAAATAACCGATGCAATAACATTAGGTGCCGCTTATTCCACAAAGCTTTTCATGACCCCGTTTCATAAGTATAGGGGACTCTTTGCCAATCAGGGAGATTTTGACATTCCGGAAAATTACAATGTGGGCATTGCAATAAAAGTATTACAGCCTTTGATTCTTGCAGTGGATTACCAGCGCATCAATTATACGAGCGTTGCTGCAGTTTCAAATCCGAGCAACAACCGCGGCGCAACCATTGCAAACACTCTCGGCGGTGACGGCGACCGCGGTTATGGATGGGAGGATGTTAACGTGTGGAAATTTGGGTTGCAGTATCAGGCGACTGATAAACTGGCCCTTCGCGCCGGATATAACCATACCGATAACCCTATTACCTCTCGTGATGTAACATTTGGTATTACTGCACCAGGAGTAGTGAAAGACCATCTTACGGCAGGCTTGACCTACAAAATAGGAAAAAGCTCGGAATTGTCTCTCGCGTATATGCACGCATTTTCAAACTCTGTTACGGGACGCAGTTTATTTAATGACTTCGGCGTTGCTGCAGGAAACGAAAAAATCTCAATGCATCAGGACTCTGTAGGCATTGCCTTTGGCATGCAGTTTTAGCTGTTTTGCGGGAGGAATCATATTCCTCCCTTTTTCATCACTACTTGGGCAGCAAGAATTTATTGAGATATAGAAGCGGAGGTTTTAATGGTAAAAAGTAATTTCTGGTCACCGTATGCGGCGGGAATCGGTCTTGGAATAACTCTTCTTATGACTTTTTATATCGCCGGATGGGGACTCGGCGCATCAAGCGCATTTTCACTGCTGGCAGGGGTTGGAGTAAAAGATATCAGCCCTGAATACGCAAAAACGCTCAAGTATTTTTCTCAATACCTGAATGTAGAGTCGCCAATAATGAACTGGGTCCTTTTTGAAGTAGGGGGTCTTTTCCTTGGCGCTCTGGCAGGCGCCCTGCTAAGCCGGAATTTTAAGTTAAAATTCGATAAAGGCAACAGCATGAAAACCCGGACAAGGCTGCTTACAGCATTTACAGGAGGCATCTTGATAGGTTTTGCAAGCAGGCTTGCAAGGGGCTGCACAAGCGGTGTTGCGCTTTCAGGCGGAGCACAACTTGCAGTATCAGGATGGATATTTGTTATAGCAATGTTTGTGGGCGGCTATATTGCAGCATTTCTTTTCAGGAGGTTATGGTCATGACAGCTCCATTCGTGTTCAGCCAGAATGTCAGTCTTTTTATTGCAGTAGTATTAGGGTTTTTTTTCGGGCTATTTCTTGAGAGAGGAGGTTTAGGAAACCCTCATAAGCTGACAGGTGTTTTTTATTTGACAGATTTCACTGTCCCAAAGGTTATGTTCAGCGCGATTGTTGTTGCCGGCGCCGGATTATATCTTATGTCAGATTTGAAACTTCTGGATATGAACAGAATCTGGATTGTCCCAACTTTCTTCTGGCCTCAGATAGCAGGGGGCGCATTGTTTGGCGTGGGGTTTGTTCTAAGTGGATACTGCCCGGGAACGGCTGTAGCGGGTTTTGCATCCGGAAGGCTTGACGCCCTTGTTACCATGGTAGGAATTGGAGCAGGCTCGTTTGTATTTGCAGTTCTCTATCCATATGTTGAGAATTTCTACAGGTCATCAGCAATGGAAGGCGCAACTCTGCCTAAAATATTAAATATGAATCACTGGTTTGTGATTATTTTTTTGATTATTTTTGCAATCGCTATGTTCTATGTTATGGAAAAATATGAGAAAAAGAATTAAACTCAGCACGCCCTGTAGTTTTGCTACAGGGCGGATATTATTTGCTTGAAACTTCTTTATTTACAATAAGAATTCAGTGCAGGGGGCCTGAGGACAGCACTTTCTCAATCTCTGTCTTTATAACAGCATAAGGAATGCCGCCGTGAATCTTAGGCACGCCGTTTATGAGCACAACAGGGGTGTTTATGGCTCCGTGCCTTAGGAGTTCTCTTATCTCGGGAAAATCGCTCTCATCATCCATAAACAGGTCCACATATTCCACGGATACCACATAAGGATAAGAAAAGCTCATCTCCTTCTGCAATTCTTCTGCAAGGACTTTATTGGTTGAATAATTATCAAATCTCTCATTGGAGGCGATAATGTCTTCCATCGGATTGTCAAGTATCTGTATATGCACTCTCTGCAGCATATGGTTTACCTCCAGCATTTTATTTACGCCTTAACCAGCATGTTGTCTATCAACCTTGTACCGCCAATCTTAACCGAGACTGCAAGCAAAACCTCTTTCCCGGCATTTTCAACTTCATCCAGCGTTTCAGGGTCATACATCGATGCATACTGAATCTCTCTCACCAGAGGCTCCGCCGAAAGTTTTTCTTTCATGAACCCCTTGAGCTTCTCTTTATTAATTATACCAGATTTTAGCAATTCACTGGTCTGGATGAGGCATCTGTATATAACACAGGCGGCTTTTCTCTCCTCTTCATTCAGATACAGGTTCCTTGAGCTCATCGCAAGGCCGTCGTGCTCTCTGATTGTGGGAGAGACAACAACATCCACAGGCACATCAAGGTCTTTAACCATCTTTCTGATAACAGCAGCCTGCTGAAAATCCTTCTGCCCGAAATAGGCCCTTGTTGGTTTCACGATATTGAACAGTTTCGCGACTATTGTAACCACGCCCCTGAAATGGCCGGGCCTGAATGCACCGCAGAGCTTTTCAGAAATCTCTCCTACCTCTATGTGTGTCATAAATCCTGAGGGATAAACCTGAGAAGCATCGGGCATGAAAAGAACGTCTGCCTCTGCCTTGCGGAGCTTTGCGACATCTCCATCCGTATCGCGGGGATATTGCTGGAAATCCTCCGAAGGGCCAAACTGAAGCGGATTAACGAATATGCTTACGACAGTGATGTCGTTTTCGTCTTTGGACCTTTTTATAAGACTGAGATGGCCTTCATGAAGCGCACCCATAGTCGGCACAAAGCCTATGCTTCTGCCATGCAAAATATGACCGCGCGACGTGTCGTGCATTATGCGCGGGATTCGTATAAGTTCCATTTTTATCCTTCTATTTCCTCAATGAGTGCGTCAAGAAGTTCTTCTTCCTTTACCTGCTTTATTATCTTTCCTTTTTTGAATAGTATGCCCCTGCCTTTTCCGCCTGCTATTCCAAAGTCAGCCTCTCTTGCCTCTCCGGGGCCATTGACAACACAGCCCATAACAGCAACAGTAACAGGCGCGTCAACATTCCTGAGCTTTGCCTCAACCTTTTTTGCAAGCCCTCTGAGGTCAATATTGCACCTGCCGCATGTCGGGCATGAGATTATCTCAGCGCCTTTCTCTCTTATTCCGAGAGTCCTCAGTATTCCGTACGCTACTCTGACCTCTTCAGCAGGATTTGCCGTGAGTGAAACCCTGATAGTGTCTCCTATTCCCTCTGAAAGCAATATGCCGATGCCCACAGAACTTTTTATTATTCCCGTAGCAGGCGGCCCTGCCTCTGATATTCCGACATGAAGCGGATAATTATATTTTTCTGAGAACAGCCTGTATGCCTCTATTGTCAAGGGGACGTTAGACGCCTTAAGAGAAACCTTAATATCTTTAAAGTTCATCTCTTCCAGAATCCTTAGATGCCCTTCTGCGCTCTCAACCAATGCCTCAGGTTTCGGATGCCCGTATTTTTGCAAGAGTTCTTTTTCAAGCGAGCCTGCATTAACTCCAATCCTGATGGGTATTTTGTTGTCTTTGGTAGATGCAATCACTTCTTTAACTTTCCACTTTGCGCCTATATTGCCCGGGTTTATCCTCAGGCCGTCAATGCCCTGTTTTATTGCCTCAAGCGCAAGCCTCCAGTCGAAATGGATGTCTGCTATTATCGGAATGCTGGCAGATTTTTTTATTCTGCCGAGTGCTTTTGCCGCATCCATGTCAGGCACGGCAAGCCTTATGATTTCGCATCCTGCTTTTTCAAGCGCCTTAATCTGTTTTACTGTTGCTTTTACATCCCTTGTGTCTGTCTTGGTCATGGACTGGACACTGACAGGATTGCCTCCGCCGACAGGCACCTTGCCTACATAAATTGTCCTTGTTTTTTTACGAGCGGCCATTGTCCCTTGCTCCGTTTTTCTTGTTATTTTTATTCTCTGTCTCTTTCTGTTTCTCTATTTTTTGCTCCATCTGTTTATCTTTCTGCCTTTTCTCCCTGTATGCTGTCACTGCCTTGAAATGCTCTGCTTCAGTTACGGAAAACTGATGGGTCCCGTCATTGTTTGACACGAAATAAATATAAGGGACATCGGCAGGATAAAGCGCTGCTGTAATTGATTTAATGCTCGGAGATGCAATGGGCCCCGGAGGAAGCCCCTTGATTATATATGTGTTGTAAGGCGTTTTTTTCTTCAGGTCGCTCATGGTTATTCTTTCTCCTGACCTCTTTATGCCATAAATCGCAGTAGGGTCTGCCTGAAGCTGCATCCGCTTTTTGAGCCGGTTGTGATACACAGCAGAGATTAACGGCCGCTCGCTGTTTATTATCGCTTCCTTTTCTATTATGGACGCAAGCGTAAGAACCTCCTTTTCAGAGAACCCAAGCTGTGCCGCCCTCTCCTTCAGCTTGTCAGAATATTTTTCCCGCAGGCTGTTTATCATCATGCCGAGGGCGTTTTCAGGCTCTATGCCCTTTGGCAGTTTATATGTGTCCGGGAATATATAGCCTTCAATGGATGGAGCATCAATATTGTATGACCTCAGAAAGCTTTTGTCTTTTGAAAGCTCTTCAAAGCCTTCCCTGTCAATGATATTTGTCTCGGCGAGCTTTTCGCCTATTTCCAGAAGCGAATCGCCTTCAACTATGGTTATATCATACTCTATTATCTGGCCGTTCTTTAAGAGCAACAGGACAGACAGCGGGTTCATCGCGCCGGTGATTGAGTAATAGCCCGCCCTTATTTTCCTGTGCAGGCCTGTAAGCCTGCCTGTAAAGATAAAAAGGTTTTTGTCCCGTATTAAATTTTCTTTTGCAAGGATATCAACTGCCTGCCTGAACGTAGCGCCTTTGGGTATCAGCACCTCTTTTGTTTTTCTGCCTTCAGGAAGCGGCACCAAAAATTCCACTGCCGCATATAAGACATAGAGCAATACAAGGCAGAAAATTGTGATTATGATATTCTTCTTCATTTTTTTAGCATGCCAGAATCAGTATCAAGAGTCAATGCAGGCAAAACAAAAGGGACGTGCAATGCACGCCCCTTTTGTTTTATTTTACTGTCAGCTAACTATACTGATAGCTGTCAGCTATTTCTTAATACATTCCGCCCATTCCGCCGCCCGGATGCATTGCTGGGACTTCGGGTTTTTCCTCAGGAACATCTGTAACCATTACAGCGGTTGTCAGCATCAGCGCTGCGACTGATGCAGCATTCTGGAGCGCATATCTTGTCACCTTTGTTGGGTCTATGATTCCTGCCTTTATCATATCAACATATTCTTCCTTATCAGCGTCAAATCCGTAATTTGCTTCTTTTGAGTTCTTTACCTTCTCAACAACCACAGAGCCTTCAATTCCTGCATTGTTTACTATCTGTCTTATCGGTTCTTCAAGCGACCTTTTTACAATCTCAACGCCTATCTGCTGGTCCACGTCAAGCTTTAGATTCTTCAGAGCGTGAAGTGTCCTGAGAAGCGCGACGCCTCCTCCGGGGACAATTCCCTCTTCAACAGCCGCCCTTGTTGCGTGGAGCGCATCTTCAACCCTTGCCTTCTTCTCTTTCATCTCTGTCTCTGTTGCTGCCCCGACATTAATGACAGCCACTCCGCCGACAATCTTTGCAAGACGCTCCTGAAGTTTTTCTTTGTCGTAGTCGGATGTCGTCTCCTCTATCTGTGCCTTAATCTGCTTTATTCTGCCTTCAATCTTTTTGTGGTCTCCGGCGCCTTCAACTATTGTTGTGTTTTCTTTATCAACTGTTACCTTCTTTGCCCTTCCGAGGTCTGATATTTTTATGCTCTCAAGCTTTATACCGAGGTCTTCGGATATCATTGTGCCGCCTGTGAGGATAGCAATGTCTTCGAGCATTGCCTTTCTTCTGTCGCCGAACCCGGGAGCCTTTACAGCGCAAACCTGAATTGTTCCGCGGAGTTTGTTGACAACAAGTGTTGCGAGGGCTTCACCCTCAACCTCTTCTGATAAAATCAACAGAGGCTTGCCCATCTTTGCGGTCTGTTCAAGTATAGGAAGAAGGTCCTTCATGCTTGAAATCTTCTTCTCATTGATGAGGATAAATACGTCTTCAAGGATGCATTCCATCCGCTCAGGGTCTGTTATGAAATAAGGAGATATGTACCCTCTGTCAAACTGCATGCCTTCAACAACATCGAGTGTTGTTGTCATGCTCTTTGCCTCTTCAACTGTTATTACGCCGTCCTTGCCGACCTTGTCCATTGCCTCTGCGATTATATCGCCTATTGAAGGGTCATTGTTTGCAGAGATGGTGCCTACCTGCGCTATCTCTTTTTTGTCCTGAACAGGCTTGCTGAGTTTTTTCAGTTCGCTTATAACGACCTCTACTGATTTTTCAATTCCCCTTTTTATGTCCATGGGGTTGGCTCCTGCAACTACATGCTTCATGCCCTCCCTATAAATAGCATGGGCAAGAACAGTTGCTGTTGTTGTGCCATCGCCTGCAACATCAGATGTCTTTGATGCGACCTCTCTGACAAGCTGGGCCCCCATATTCTGCCACGGGTCTTTTAACTCTATTTCTTTTGCAACTGTAACGCCGTCTTTTGTTATTGTCGGCGCACCGTATTTTTTATCGAGTATTGCGTTCCGTCCTTTAGGTCCCAGCGTTGCTTTTACCGCATCTGTAAGCTGGCTTATGCCTTTCAGTATTGAACTCCTCGCTGCTTCGTCAAAAAGAAGCTGTTTAGCCATTTTGTTGCTCCTCCTATTTTAAAAAAGTTTTTTAGCCTTCTACGATTCCCAGAATATCTTCTTCTCTTATGATGAGATATTCTTCGTTATCCATCTTAATCTTTGAGCCGGAATACTTATCAAAAAGTATTGTGTCTCCTACCTTAACATCCATAGGCTGGCGTTTGCCGTCATCGGTTATTCTGCCTGTGCCTACTGCCATTACTGTACCTTTCTGTGGTTTTTCCTTGGCTGCATCTGGAATGTAAAGGCCGCCTGCTGTCTTTTCCTCTTCCGAGGAATACTTAACAAATACTCTGTCTCTAAGTGGTTTGAACTTCATAAAACATATCTCCTTTCTTAATGTTTAACTGATAGCTGACAGCTAATAGCTGCCATTAGACTTGTTAGCACTCGCTAATAGAGAGTGCTAATATAATAGCTAACCGGCATTTAAGGCAAGAGCTTTAAAAGGGGATTTAAGGCTTGAAATCTCGTTTAATCGGATTTTTTCTTGTATTTTCTGTCTTTTCCAGATTTTTATGGTTTTTTTCTTGTTTTCTATGAAGTTTTCTATTGCCTCACGGAAGAAATCTCCTTTATTTTTAACTTCCTGAGACACACGGCCATTGTAGAGTTTTGTCCCTTCTTTTATATCAGAGGCAAATTCTGCATAGAATGTATTTTTCTTTATTGCTTCTTCCATCTTTGTTGAACTGTAAAGGTAAATGTCTGCAATGATTGTTCTTGCTAACCGTTTTGCCTTTTCTACTGCTTCATCCGCTTCTGGTTTTATCTCTTTTTTTATTTCAGGCTTTATTGCCGGCTTTATTTCAGGCCCGGGAGGCATTGCTGCAGGGTTTGACGAAATCAGGAACAACTGGCAAGTTAGTCCTCCGGAAGGAGGAAGGAGATGGCAAGGAAGAAATGGAGCGCAGAAGAGAAGCAGAAAATGGTATTGGCAGGAATGAGGAACGAGACATCCGTGGCTGAGTTGTGCAGACAGCACGGGGTCAGCGATGTAATGTATTACAAATGGAGGAGGGTATTTTTAGAGGGCGGACCGGGCGGGCTGAAAGGCAACGGCAAAACAGGCGATCACGGGTCGGCATTAAAAAAAGAAAACGAAGAGTTGAAGGCATTGATAGGTGAACTTACGGTAGAGAACCGTTTTTTAAAAAAAATACACGGGTCATAAAGGATTACGAAGTGAGGTACTGTCAACTATTTTGTGTAAATTTGATAAAGGGGCAAATTGGGCCGCACC
>JASEHP010000046.1 GCA_030018605.1 Thermodesulfovibrionales bacterium | reverse complement strand
GATGAATTGCCGCAGCTTTACAGTATACTTAAAGGAGATATGAGCTTTGTTGGGCCTAGACCTGCCCTATTTAATCAGCATGATTTAATTAAGTTCAGAACGATGAAGGGAGTTCATAAGCTTGCTCCAGGACTTACCGGCTGGGCGCAGATAAATGGTCGGGATGATATTCCGATTCCGGTCAAAGTTGATTTTGATGAATATTATATGAAGCACAGGTCATTTTTTTTTGATATTAAAATATTGTGGCTGAGTATTTTTAAGGTTGCCGGGAGTGCCGGCATAAAACATTAAATGCTGAAACGGTATATGCCAAGTCTTTTATATCCTTCCTTATTTAAACGTTCTCTTTTCTTTATTCTCTCGGATATTCTAATTATTATCCTTTCTCTATACCTTTCTTTTCTCCTGCGTTTTGAATTTGCATTAGCTGATGAATACAGACTGTTGATTGCAATAGGTTTGCCTTTTTTTATTATTGTTAAACTTGCATTTTTCGGCTTATTCAGGCTTTACAGGATTACATGGAGGCATGTCGGTATTAATGAATTATTCAATATTGTAAATGCGCTTATCGTTGCGCAATTAGTTTTGATAGTTTTATTTTTAGTCCCGTCGCCTTTGAATCTTTTTGCCCTCATAGGGCGCTTTTCCGATCCCATTTCCACAGGATTCCCAAGGAGCATTTTTCTGATTGATTGGGGTATATCCATTCTATTAATTTCAGGGCTCAGAATATCTAAAAGGCTTTATCTTGAGATTGTTCGCAAAAAGAGAAATCTTAAACAAGGGTTAAGGACAATAATTATCGGAGCCGGCAATACCGGCGAAATGGTACTGAGGGATATAACCAAACAGGAAGTTCCACTGTTTTATCCAGTAGGATTTCTTGATGATGACGGCAGAAAGTTAGGAACATATATTCATGGAGTAAAAATTCTGGCAAAGACGGATAAATTAAAGGCTATTGTAAAAAAGCACGCAACGGAAGCGCTGATTATAGCCGTACCGTCTTTAAGCCATAAGGATTTGAGAAGGATGTACGATGACGCAAGGGAATGTGGAATAAAAACTATTAAAATTGTTCCGAGGATATATGACTTTCATAAGCCTGATATAAATTTGAAAAAGCTTGAAGAGATACGAATAGAAGACCTTATAGGCCGTCAGACAGTAAAGGTAGATTATGGTGAAATTGAAAAGTTTTTAAAAGGCAGGGTTATTCTTATAACAGGAGCAGGCGGCTCTATAGGGTCTGAGATAATAATGCAGGTGTGCGGATTTTATCCCGAAAGGATGATTCTTTTTGAGATCGATGAAACCGAGCTTCATAATATTGCCCTGAAGTTAAAACAGTCTTTCCCATATCTGTTTGAGAAAATATCTTTTGTGGTCGGTGACATAAGGGATACAGAAAGAGTTAATGAAGTAATTAAGACTTTCAAACCGCAGATTGTCTTTCATGCCGCTGCGTATAAGCATGTACCTATGATGGAATACAATCCTGACGAGGCAGTTAAAGTCAATATCTTTGGGACATATAATACGGCAAAAACCGCAGCAGAACATGCTGTGGAGAAATTCATAATGATTTCAACAGACAAGGCTGTTAGGCCTACAAGTGTTATGGGGGCGACTAAGAGGGTAGCGGAATATATATGCACAGCCTTAGATGATGTCAGCAGCCGGGATAAAAAAGATAATGGGAAAACGGAATTCATATCAGTTCGGTTCGGCAATGTTCTGGGCAGCAGGGGAAGTGTTTTGCCTCTATTTCTTGATCAATTGAAATACGGCGGTCCGCTCACAGTGACTCACAAAGATATGCGGAGATATTTCATGACAGTGCCTGAAGCAGTTTCTCTTGTGCTACAGGCGTCTGTTATAGGGAAGGCTGGAGATGTTCTTGCGCTTGATATGGGAGAACCTGTAAAGATTGTTGAACTGGCTGAGGAGTTGATAAGAATTCACGGAATGGAACCATATAAGGATGTGGATATAGAGTTTATAGGTTTAAGGCCCGGAGAAAAACTTTTTGAGGAGATACTCACAGCAGAAGAAGGCACTGTTGCAAGCAAACATGAGAGAATATTTATAGCAAAAAACAGCGAGAAGTATTCCATGGAGGCGATAGAGAATATACTGAAGGAATTCGAAGGTGCAATAAAGGAATCTCCTGCTGTGGATGGCCGCCAAGTCAGAGATTTACTCAAGAAATATGTAAGGCATTTTAATGAGAACTGATATTATTTTCAGCCAGATGTTTAAACCCCGTTCCGAAACTTGTTTTTACCCCGTTAGAAAGCCCCGTGTGAGCCTTCCCGTTGCTTTCTAACGGGGTTTAAAGCCGCCAGTAGTTAAATCCCGCCTTCAGCGCCTCATCCTTCCCGTATATCCCTTTAACATCTATAAGTGAAGCATTGCTGTTGCATAGGCCCTTAAGATATTCCATAGAATAATCGGTGTATTCCTTGTGTTTGACGGCAATAATTATTCCGTCAAACGGGCGTTTCTCTTCAGGGGTTTGCATGAGTTTGATGCCGTATTCTGCTGATACATCGTCATGGCTGGCATGGGGGTCATGGACGTGAGGCTCAACGCCGTATTCCTTCAGTTCGTTATAAATATCTATCACACGCGTGTTTCTTATGTCTTTTACATTATCTTTGAATGTAAATCCGAGGATGAGGATTTTACTGCCTTTCACCGCCTTGTTTGATTTTATGAGGTGTTTTATTGCTTGTTCTGCTATATATTTCCCCATGCTGTCATTGATGCGCCTTCCTGACAGAATTACCTCCGGATGATAACCGATAGACTGTGCCTTGAAGGTCAGATAATACGGATCAACCCCTATACAATGGCCGCCTACGAGCCCGGGCTCAAACCTTAGAAAATTCCATTTTGTTGATGCGGCATCCAGAACATCTCTGGTATCCAGTCCGAGTTTATGGAATATAATGGCGAGTTCATTGATGAGGGCGATATTAAGATCCCTCTGTATGTTTTCTATGACCTTTGCAGCCTCGGCAGTCCTGATATCAGGGGCTTTGTGAATCCCCGCCTTTATGACAAGACCATATAATTCTGCAAGCAACTCTGTTGTTTCCTTGTCCCCTCCAGCTACAACTTTTACGATATTGGTCAGGTTGTGTTCTTTATCTCCTGGGTTTATCCTTTCCGGAGAATAGCCAATTCTGAAGTCTTTTCCGCATTTCATTCCTGAATATTGTTCAATAATGGGCACACATAAATCTTCTGTTACTCCGGGATACACCGTAGATTCATATACTACAACAGCGCCTCGCTGAATATTTTCTCCGACAAGCAGTGATGCTGATTCGAGAGGTTTTAAGTCCGGTATCTTGTATTTGTCGATGGGAGTGGGAACAGCAATTATGATTACAGATGCCTCTCTGAGCCTTTTGGGGTCAGATGTGAAATCTATATCAGTTTTCTTTAAGATGTCGGTAGTGATCTCGCCTGTAATGTCTATGCCTGATGATAGTTCTTTTATACGGTCTTTTTTTACATCGAAGCCTATGACTTTTCCAGCAATCTTACCAAACTCAACTGCAAGCGGAAGTCCCACATATCCGAGTCCGACAACAGCAAGTCTTTTTTCGCCTTTTTTAAGCTGTTTGATTATTTGAGGCATGAAAAATTTTAATATATAACTTCGGGAAAAGCAAGGAATGGGTGAGTTTTGAATTACGCAAGGTTCAGTTGAATGTCATTGCGAGGAGTGGAGCGACGAAGCAATCCCATTCACTTAGAGATTGCTTCACTACGCTCGCAATGACAGTATTAACAACGATTTTTGTCATGCCTTGTATATACGAGTTGAATGTTAAATGTCGTAATACAGGAAGAACTCATATGGATGCGGTCTCAGCCTTAAAGCATCAACTTCCTTTGACCTCTTATAGCTTATCCATGTGTCTATGGCGTCCTCTGTGAATACATTGCCCTTCATGAGGAATTCATTGTCAGCCTCAAGATTATCCAATGCCTCTTCAAGGCTTGCAGGCATTGTCGGAACAGATGCCAGTTCTTCGGGGCCAAGATCGTAAATGTCTTTATCCAACGGCTCGCCAGGGTGTATTTTGTTTTCAATACCGTCCAATCCTGCCATTAACATTGCGGCAAATGCGAGGTATCCATTGCATGACGGATCAGGGAATCTCACCTCAGCTCTCTTTGCCTTCGGGCTTGGAGAATAGGTTGGTATCCTTACAGACGCTGAACGGTTCCTTGCTGAGTATGCGAGATTTACAGGAGCCTCAAAGCCAGGCGTAAGCCTTTTATAAGAATTTGTAGTCGGGTTTGTTATTGCGGCAAGAGCAGGCGCGTGTTTTAGAATCCCGCCGATATAATAGAGCGCAAGCTCGCTAAGCCCTGCATAGCCGTTGCCTGCAAAAAGGGGCTTGTCTTTTTTCCAGATGCTCTGGTGCACATGCATGCCTGAGCCGTTGTCCCCGAATAGAGGTTTAGGCATGAAAGTTACTGTCTTGCCGTGCCGCTTTGCGACATTCTTTATTATGTATTTGAAAAGCATCAGTTTATCAGCCATTTTCACAAGAGAGTCGAATCTCATATCAATCTCTGCCTGGCCTGCCGTGGCAACCTCGTGGTGCTCCCTTTCAATATAGATGCCGCACTTCTGCATCTCCATGACCATCTCTGTCCTGATATTTACCTGACTGTCTGTCGGAGGCACAGGGAAATAGCCTTCCTTATGTCTCGGCTTGTATCCAAGGTTTGGTTTTTCATCGCGGCCTGAATTCCAGATTCCTTCAACAGAATCAATGAAGTAGTAACCGCTGTTGGAGGTCTGGTCAAATCTTATACTGTCGAAAATAAAGAACTCAGCCTCAGGCCCGAAATATGCTGTATCGCCAATGCCTAATGACTTAAGATAAGCCTCTGCCTTCTGCGCTATATAACGCGGATCCCTTGTGTAGAATTCTTTTGTTATCGGATCTACGATGTTGCACACAAGGCTTATTGTCGGGTATTCCATGAACGGGTCTATAAAGGCCGTGGCAGGGTCAGGGATTATGAGCATATCCGATGTGTGAATAGCCTGCCATCCCCTGATAGAAGAGCCGTCAAAACCAAGGCCTTCTTCAAATACCTCCTCTTTTAATTCAGCTATCGGCACTGCGAAGTGCTGCCAGATTCCGGGAAAATCAAGGAACTTGAAATTTGCCATGACTGCCTTGTTTTCCTGAGCCATTTTAATTACGTCTTTCGGTGTCATTTTTCCTCCTTAAAAGTTAGTTTTATAGAGCAGTAGCGCAATAGTGCAGCAGTTTTTAAGGAAAATTTATTCCTTACTTCGAAGCTACTGGTCTACTGCTCTGCTGGTCTGTTGCTCTGTTGTTCATACTGCTGCCTCTCCTTGCTCTCCTGTTCTTATCCTTACCACATTCTCCACAGGATAAACGAATATCTTTCCGTCTCCTATCTTGCCGGTCTTCGCTGTTTTCTCTAAAACAGCAACTACTTTTTGCGCAAGGCTGTCCGATGTGACTACCTCTATCTTTATCTTCGGGATAAAGTCAACAACATATTCAGCGCTTCTGTAGAGTTCGGTATGCCCCTTCTGCCTGCCAAAACCCTTAACCTCTGTGACAGTCATGCCCTGTATGCCGATTTCATTAAGAGCATCCTTCACTTCATCAAGCTTAAAGGGTTTTATTATAGCCTCAACCTTTTTCATATATCACCTCCTGTTTTTAAAGTGTCATAGTATCAAAGTATCAGAGTATGGAGTCTTTAACTATGACCCTTTGACACTCTGTCCCTCTGACGCTATTTAAAGAATGCCTTATAAAAATTTAGCGCCCTGCCATAATAAATTTCATATAGTTTCTCTGTCTCTGCTTTTAGCTCGTTTTGGTCTATGGGCTCGTTCTTTCCGCCGCAGGCGGATCCGCCAGGGGCGGAAAGCCAGTCATAAACCATTTCTTTTGTAACTTCTATGTGGAACTGAAACGCATAAGCATTTTCATTGTATTTAAACGCCTGATTAGGGTAAAGGTCTGATTTAGCAAGCCTCACGGCGCCTTCGGGTATGTCAAATGTCTCACCGTGCCAATGAAATACACTGAATTTTTTCCAGAAATCTCCTGCCTTCGGATGTAATGCAAGTTTTTTCATCAGATTATCTTTAATCCCTGCTTCGGTAAGCTCTATGTCATGCCAGCCTATTTCCGGTTCTTTCCCTTTATAAACCTTTGCGCCGAGGGCTTTTGCCAGTATCTGTGCGCCGAGACATACGCCGAGGACTTTTTTGCCTTTTTTTATAAATTCTCTTGTCAGCTCTTCCTCCCGGCTGATGTATGTGTAGGCATCGCTCTCGTTCACGCTCATGGGACCGCCCATCATGATAAGCGCATCAAACTTTTCCGTATCCCTGATTTCTTCGTCAGCAAGCTCCACTATCTTATACGCTATATTATTTTCTCTCAGAAAGTCTTGTATGGTTCCTGGACCTTCTGTCTCTATATTTTTAAGAATAAGCACTGACATCAGTATAAATATATCAATAATCATGCCCATAGCAATGCATTGATATATAAGGGTTTTTAGGAGATTATATCAACATGGTTGCCTCATTTTTAGGCAGAGGTGATTAATAAATAGAGGCATAATTACAAAAAACGGTGTCCAGATATGCCTAAACAGACAGAATCATAAAAGTATCACAGGGTCAAAGTGTCATAGGGTCAAAGCTACTTTGATACTTTGATACTCTGACGCTCTGACACTTCTCTTCCCCTCGCACGGAGGCGCTCAGCATTTTCAGAGGCTGCTTGCAACTATTTTTTTAGTGTCCTCTGCAATGATGTGGCATTCAACTGCAATGGAATATTTTTTGAAATTGCCTTCAGCCTTTCTTTTTGCGATATGGCATAACCTTCTCAAGGTGTCAAACCTTTTGCCGTAGTAAAGCCACGGGAAAATGTCATTTATATCAGATGTCTTAAACGGCTGAAGCTCTTCTGATTTGATTCCTTCGTTTCTGAGAAGCGTGAATATGTCCCCAACAGCAGGTTTTGCTGCTTGCCACAGAGAAACCTGGAGGATGTTTGACCAGCCCATGACGAGATGGATTTTTTTCAGGGAGGGTGATGAGTAGTGCGTATTAATGATGTGTGAAAGAGAATCAAGGATACTCGTAAACTTATCTGAGATGATATATTTATTATCGCTGGTGCGGAACAATTCTATGTGAGCCTGACTGGCAGTCTCACTGTCGCAGATTACAAGCTCCGTATTCTCGAGGTTTTCGGATAAAGGCAAGACAGGCATGTGTAATTTTAACATAACAGGCAGCGCCGCAGGGAAGTAACATTATTGCTTGAGAAGCGTGCTTACAGCAGCGAAGGCATCTTCAACAGAAATACCAGCGGCATTCCTGTTTTTTTTCAGGATGATGTGTCTTGTGCCCCATGGCGCCCAGTTATCAGGATTGGTCGAGCCCCATATTGTCACTATAGGTTTCTCCAGAGCCGCGGCGATATGCATTGCTCCTCCGTCACAGCAGACAACAAGACTGCTTACGCTGAGGGCGGCAATAAGCTCGCGGACATGAGTGGTTTTGTATGCGGCAGGTTCCGGCTTTATGGAATTTTTAATGATCTCTGCTTTTTCGTCATCTCCCGGATGGTATACGTTCTTTTCACTTCCCGGAGACCAGAGAAGCAGTATATTTACAGGATAATTTGCTGATATAAGATTTGTAAGTTCTACAAATCTCTGAACAGGCCATCTGTTTTCAGGACGCCTGCTGCTTATATGAAATGCTATGAGGGATTTTCTTTTTGAAAAGCCTGCTGAGTTTAAGAAATCTTTAACTTTATTCACTTCTGCATTATCAGGGAACATCCTTAATCCCGAAGGCTTGCCGTTTATGCCGAGCGGGGATAGAAGATTAAAGGTTTTTTCAACTTCATGCAGCGTTTTTTCGGGTTCATACAGAGGCGTATTATAAAATTTTGATTTTTTCATATCCCTCTTTATATATCCGATTCTCGTTTTTGCGGCCGTGAGCAGCGTATATCTCGCAAGCCTTGGAGAATATGCCCCGCATCCTATGGCAACGTCATATTTTTCTTTCCTTATTTTTTGCAGGACTTTCAGATTATTTAACCACACGGAAAATTTGCTTTTATCAGGGGCGTGTTTTGCTTTTTCGTATATATACACCTCGTCTATATCCGGATTATCGCTTATAGCGTCCGCATTATAAGTATTTACCAGAATACCTATTTTTGCGTCAGGGTATTTTTCTCTGACGGCATAGATAGACGGAGTTGTGCAGATGAGGTCTCCGATATTATCGCGGCGGATGAAGAGGATTTTTGAATAGCCGGATTTTAAACTATGCATGTCTTTAATCTTCTATACGTTGGGCGTGCTGCCTGTGGATTACAGAGATTGAAGCTATAAACAAAAAAATCATATTGCCGTAAGCTTCCTGCCAGTAACCATTTGGTATGTTAATCAGGGCGTAGGACACAAGAACTCCAAGACTGCAGAGGGCGAAAGTTTTGCCATCCGATTGCCCTTTTACCGAAGCGGTTTTCAAGATTTTTAAAATAATGGTTGTCCACAGCCACAGGAAGAGAATAAGACCTATTAAGCCGATTTCAAAGACTATTTGGAGTATAAGGTTATGAGGGTTGACCCTGCCATAGCTGGAAGATGCGTCCTTGGCATAATAAGAATATATGTAAGGGTGATGCTGTTTCCAGTACTCTTGAAATTTAGAGTCTTTTGCTATAAGAGCTATTTTTTTCCAGCCGTAGCCGTAACCTGTGATAGGTCTTTCCTTGATAATGTGTAGTGTGCCCTCCCAAAGCAGCCAGCGTTCATTTTTAGAGAATGTCTCTAAATCCGATAAAGACTTATATTTTGATAATGTATCAGATTTTGATAAAAAAAATGTTGATGCGCAAAATGTAAGTATAATAATAACGGCCGTAACCAGCAGCCTATATTTTTTAGAAAGAAAAAGAATTATTAAGATAGCTAAAGGAACAATGAATATTGCTGCACGGCTGTTGTATAAGAAGACCGTAAGAAATCCTAATAATATAGTAATTAGTCCTAGCCATTTTTCCCATGGCGTTTTTTTTAGCGATGTAAGCCACGCTGCAGTAAAAGGAAGATAGAAAGTAGCGTTACTTGCATATCCTGCTATAAACATTCTGTGAGTTCTTTTAGACTGTAATTCATTAAAGTTTATATTGAGATTTATTAAATCTAAAAAATTTTCAGCGATAGAAGCAAGTGTAACAATTGCAAAACTCACAGCTACAATCCGGAACAGTGTTCTAAGCTCTTTACAGCTTTTAAACTCTGCAATGATTACTAAAAATATTAATGATTGAACTAATAAGTTTTTCCGTAGTGCATTTAAACTATCCAAGGGATACGGGCCTAAAATTGACACTAATATCGACCAGCCTGCTAAGAGAGAAAGGGCAACTATTGTCTTGTCTCTGAAATCAATGCGTATTGCTTTATCTTTGAATATCTTCAATATGAAAAATAGCAGCAATCCGTAAAAACCTATCTCTCTGAAAGAGTTGAAGCGATTAAACGGCTGAAAAAATATCAGCATATAAACAAAGAATCTTAAAAGGTTAGAGATATCAAGTTTTTGTATTATGCTCAACATATTAACTTACTCCAAGGGACAAAAGTTTCTTGGCATTGATATAAATTTCATCTACCGATACTGAGTTTATGCATTCCCTCGTGTTTATTTCACAGTTATATGGACTTTTAAAGGTATGAGAACAGGGGACACATGGCAAGTCGGTCTTTTGTATTATTACGGCATTCTTCCCAGTTGGCCTCTGATTTTCCATGTTTGAAGGCCCTGCAATATTGACGACCGGAATGGATAGCGCATCAGCCATATAGGTTATACCTGTGTCCACGCCGATAAAAAGCGACAGCTTTTCAACAAGCGCCGGAAGTTCATTCAAGTGCAATTTGCCAACGGCATTTATAATGCCGTCCTTTTTGG
>JASEHP010000045.1 GCA_030018605.1 Thermodesulfovibrionales bacterium | reverse complement strand
GGCAATTTCAAAACTCGCCTTCGGCTCAGACAGTTGAAATTGCTTATCTTCCACTTCGCCAAGATTTATTACCAAAAATTCTCTGTTGTCGCTCAAAGGTATTCGGCGACAGATTCAAACAAGATAATCAAGAAGCGTAAATACAAACACCGTCATGCTTATGTAACCATTCATATTGAAAAATGCCATATCAAGCCGGCTAAGGTCATTAGCCTTTACAAGTGAATGTTCGTATATGAAAAGCCCTCCGGCAGCAGCCATACCAAACCAGTAAAAAATCCCGAGCCCAAAGATTAACCCTGTAACTGCGAGCATTCCCCATGTGATGAGATGAAAGACCCTTGAAAAAAGCAGCGCATCCTTAACACCGAATCTCGCAGGAATTGAATAAAGCCCCAGGGACCTGTCAAATTCAACATCCTGAAGAGCGTAAAGAACATCAAAACCTGCAAGCCAAAAAACAACAGCAAAGGCAACCGGAAGTATTTCAGCGTTAAACGCGCCTTTTACTGCTATCCACGCTCCTACAGGCGCAGCAGAAATTGCAATGCCGAGAACAATATGCGAGAGCCATGTAAATCTCTTTGTGTATGAATAGACAAAAAGCACTGCAATAGCAATCGGCGAGAGTTTCAGGCAGAGGGGGTTGAGCATGTATGCGGCAAAGATAAGGACGGCAAATGAGATAAGCGCAAACAAAACAGCATTGGATGTCTTTATCCTGCCGGAAGGAAGCTCCCGGTTCGCCGTTCTCGGATTTGCAGCGTCAATCTTTATATCAATTATCCTGTTCAAGCCCATTGCGCCAGACCGCGCGCCGACCATTGCCACAATAATCCAGAATATCTGTTTTGCCGATGGGATTCCGGAAGCAGCCATCAGAGCCGCCGTAAACGCAAACGGCAGCGCAAAGATGGAATGGGAGAACTTAATCATTTTCAGATACAACGCTATTTTTTTAAACAATTTGCTGTCCCTGCCAATTCCGTGTTGTCATTTCCGTCAAACACAATCATCAATAATCAGGCAGTCGATATCCCTAACCTTTTTAAATATTCTGTCATTACAGATAAATCCCTTTGTGCCATGCGATATTGCGGACGCCGCCTGTATTGCGTCAGGCGTTTTTAACCCATGCTCCGCCCTTAACTTCGCTGCAAGGTCGGAAATGCCGAGCGTTAAATCAATCCATGAGATATTCGGATAAGTGGTGAATAACGAGTAAAAGCTCAGAATAAGGTCGTCTCTTTTTAGCTTATAAGGTTTTACAAGGACTTCAAGCAATGAAAGAGTAGAGGTTGATGCCTTCGCAGCGCCGCTCTCAATATTTTCAAATATTGATTCGCAAATCTTATGATAGCGGGCATTCTTCTCTACGAAATATATGAATACACTGGTGTCAATATAAACCGACTTATGCTTCCGCAAAAAACTATCGGCGGATACAGGCATCACCAGGACCTGCGTTCCTTTTTAATGTAATCCCTTTCGTAAATTCCTTTGGCAGAGCCTGATAAAGCGGCGCTGTACTTTTCAGGTTTCGGCATGATAACCGTCACCCCGCCTTTCACGACAACAAGCAGTTCGGCTCTACTCTTAAGATGCATCGCCTCCCTTGCCTCTCTCGGAAGAACAATTTGATTCTTGGAACTTAATCTAACAGTCTGCATAACCCACCTCCATTGCTTTACTTTTATCATAAAAAGTAAAGCAATGTCAATAATCAGGAATCCGCGTAACACTTCATTTTTTAACTTGACTGTATCTTCCCGCCATCACTATAATTCATCATATAATTGAAGCAGTATAAAGAGACAGGAAAAGGGGACGGTTCTATTTTCTTAACAATCAACGCTGGTTACGATAAATGGGACATTCCCAGTATTTCTTAACCGCACTGCTGATTTAAGCCGTTAATGGCTCTACGTCAAAGGAGTTAAATGCTATACGGGAAATCATTTATAATAATAGAGACAAAATAATGGAGGCATGGTATGAACACTGCGGTAAAACTCCAAGAAGCAAGAATTAAAGGCATAAGTATCAATGAAGACACGATTACAGCCTATCTTGTAGATGGCAGGGTAATCAGTGTTCCTCTTGCCTGGTCATGGAGATTATTGGAAGCCTCGCCTGCGCAGCGCGCAAACTATGAAATTATCGGGGATGGCGAGGGAGTGCATTGGCCGGCAATTGACGAGGATATTAGCGCTGAAGGCATGTTATATGGAATGCCTGCTCCAAGACCAAAGAAACCTTCTAAATAATTTACAACTTCATAAAGGATATAGCTATGGGTTGCCTGTTGGTTCTCGTATTGGCCGGCTTGACAGCAGTCGCAGTATCATTTATCGGATATTCAAACTGGGTCTTGACAGTCTTAGGCATATTATGGCTCGTTGCTGCTGGTTATTCCTTAATCTTTGGACACCGGGGTTTTGGCGGCGGACCGAGAACTGATCTTCTGATTGTGGTTGCAGGCATGTGTATTACGGCAATAATTATCATTCCGCAGCGCGAGGCTCAAAAACCCTGCAATCAGCCAAAAACAGCTCTAAGAAAACTTGCGGATGCGGAAAATAAATATTTTTCTGAACATAAAACTTTTACCAAAGACCTCCGGCTCTTGAGCCTTTCGCTGAAACCCGAAGTTTATATTTATGTCGCTATAGCGGATGAAAAGTCATTTATCGGAACAGCGTCTCACGAGTCCTGCGATAAAGATAATGACGGCAAGCCTGACGTGCTTTTGTGGGATTCTGCCAGAGGCGGGCTACAATGACAGCGACATGGGACTCACATCTATAAAGGGGAAGGTTAGCATGCCAAACACGCGGGCGCATCTCTTAATCTCAGGCAGAGTGCAGGGAGTGTTTTACAGGGCCTTCACTGAAGACGCAGCTCAATTGCTCGGCCTTAAGGGTTGGGTTAAAAACCGCAGCGACGGAAATGTCGAGGCGGTCTTTGAAGGCAAAAAAGAAGACATAGAATCAGCTATACACTCTTGTTACAAAGGCCCGCCTGCCGCAAAAGTAAATAACATTGAAGTCAAATGGGAAGACTTCAAAAACGAATTCGACACATTCTCTGTGCGGTATTTTTAAATAACGCACAGAGAATCATTCAAAAAAATCAGCAACGGCTTATATTTTCACCCTCTTCAACAAGGCCGAGTTGCTCACGACAGATAACGAACTCAGCGCCATTGCTGCCGCCGCAATAATCGGATTTAGCAATCCAAAAGCCGCTATCGGAATGCCAACACTGTTATAAATAAGCGCCCAGAACAGGTTTTGCTTTATCTTGCGCATAGTAGCCCTGCTGAGCTTTATGCCTTTAATAACATCCCTGAGGTCGTCCCTCACAAGAATAATTCCGCCTGTCTCTTTTGCAACATCCGAGCCGCTTCCTATGGCAATCCCTATGTCTGCCTGTGCAAGCGCAGGCGAATCATTTATTCCGTCCCCAACCATGGCAACAACTTTATTTTCCGCCTGTAATTCCTTGATTATCCTTGCCTTATCGCCGGGCAGGACATTGGATATAATCCTGTCAATCCCAACGTTAGAGCCGATTGCCTTTGCAGTCCTTTCATTGTCGCCTGTAAGCATAACAACCTGAATACCCTCTGTCTTGAGACCCTTTACCACATCTTCAGCATGCTCCTTAAGCGTGTCGGCTACTGCAATGAAGCCCAATAGATTTTTATCTCCTGCCACAATCATCACAGTATTCCCTTTTTCTTCAAGCCCGGAGATAACAGCCTCTTTATCTTTTATATCAATGCCTATGTTCTGCATTAATCTCCTATTGCCTATTACTATTTCTTTGCCTTCTATTATTACCCTAATCCCGTGTCCTGGCACAGCCTCAAATTTTTCGGCATCCGGAATGTTTAGCCCCATCATCCTTGCTCTTTTTATTATCGCCTCTGCCAAGGGATGCTCCGAACCTTTCTCTGCAATAGCAGCAAGCTGAATAATTTCAGCTTCACCGGCGCTATTTGCCGCCACTATCTCTGTTGCCTCCGGCTCTCCCTTTGTAAGAGTGCCTGTCTTATCAAATACTACCAAATTCAATTTTTGCGCCCTCTCAAGATATTCTGCGCCTCGTATTAATATCCCAAGCTCAGCGCCCTTGCCGACGCCAACCATCAAAGCCGCAGGGGTTGCTATGCCTATCGCACATGGACAGGCGATAATAAGAACAGCAACAAAGGATAAAAGGGCATTTGTAGAGTTCCCCAAAAGAATCCATGCGGCAGCAGAGAGAAATGCGACTCCAATAACAGCAGGCACAAAATAAGACGCCACCTTGTCTGCAAGCCTCTGAATATGAGATGAAGATGACTGCGCTTCCTCCACCATCTTTATTATCTGGTTCAATGTAGTGTTTGCGCCGACCCTTGTGGCCTTGAATTTGAAAGCGCCCACCTTGTTTAACGTCCCCCCTATAACCTGATCCCCTGTTTTCTTTTCAACAGGAACGCTTTCTCCTGTCAGCATCTTCTCATCAACGGACGAATGTCCTTCTACGACAACCCCGTCAGTCGGAATTTTCTCTCCGGGCCTGACAACTACAATTTCATTTACCATAATTGATTCTGCAGGGATTTCAACCTCAGCGCCATCTCGTATAACTTTAGCGGTTTGCGGCCTCAGGTCAAGAAGCTTTCTGACAGCGGCAGAACTCTTCTTTTTAATTATCTCTTCCATATATTTTCCAAGAAGGACAAATGCGATAATTATTGCAGAAACCTCGAAATAAACATTTTTTTCCTCAACAGGCAAGAGCCCGGGGAAGAAAACAACAAAGGCGCTGTAAATATACGCCGTTGATGTGCCAAGCGCAATGAGAAGATCCATATTTGCCACGCGGTCTTTGACGGCATGCCAAGCTCCGATAAAAAACCCTTTACCCCCGAAGATCATGATCGGGGTCGTGATAATGAAAAGCCACACTCCCCACGTAAACCATGGAAGCCACGGAACCGGAACCCATGTGAGGACTGTTGCTCCCGCTGCAAGACCCAAAAATACCGCTGCTCTGAAAATAGCAAGCGCAACTACGCCTGTGAGAGCAATTGCAACCCGTCTTTTCATTGACTTAAGCTCTGCCTCGGGAGACTCAAATGTTCTTACACAGTCTTCGCTGCAAAAATAATATTGCCTGCCTCTGGCTTCTCTCTTTATAGAGCGGTCTTTAGGTATCACCATGCCGCATATCGGATCTTTTGCCATTTCCCCTATAGCCTTAGCAGTTGTAGAAGCCATATCCTCCATTTTAGGCGCAGGCATCATCATGAGAGGCTTCTTCGCGAGAAATGATTCAGGGTTCTTATCAAACTTCTCCTTGCAGCCCACATTGCAGAAAAAGTATTTGTTCCCTTTGTATTCAGATACGCCCGCAGCATTTGCATCATCAATTGTCATGTTGCATACAGGATCTATTACCTTCAAGTTTTCCTCCCTACTCCGAATATAGCGATATTTCCCAAACGCTTTAAATTTATTATGTCAATTCCAGCATCTTTCAACCCGTTCCTGAATTCATCATAGCTGAACATGCCGCCTTCAGGGTGGCTCGCAATCCTACTGAATAAAGAACCTTTTATAAAAAAACTTGTAAAATTTTTCAAGGGCTCTTCAAAAAACAATTCTCCTCCGGTTTTTAGAACCCTTGAAATCTCTTTAATCGCCTTTCTCCAATCCTCCATGTGATGGATAACGCCGAAAGAAAAAACAGCATCAAACTTGTTATCAGGTTCATCCAATGCCATTGCATCGGCAATCCTGAACTTAATCTTATCCTTAAATTTGGATTTAAGGTTTTTCTTCGCCCTTTCTATCTGTTCAGTGTCCACATCAGTCGCGACAACACTTTGAGCGCCGAATTGCTCAACAATAATCTCTGCCCCAACTCCCCCTCCGCATCCAATCTCAAGGCACAGCGGATAGCTTTCTAAACCAGCCATCCGCTTCAACATGGGGCCTTCTATGCGCCTCTGAATAAATGCCCTGAGAGGATTATTTACTATAAACCGCTCTCCAAGATTAAGCTTCACAAATTAATGTTTATGCTGCTGAGGGGCAGTTTTCGGAGGTTCCTTGCCTTCAGTCTCCTTAGACGGTGCTGCCTCTATTTTGCTGCCGCCAATAATACACTCGTATGCCTTTTTCATCTGCTCCATCATCTCCATCTGGGACGCCTCGGTCGCTGTCTTGGGGTCTTTTATATGCACCTCGTGAAGGTCTATCGCCTTTTTAAGCCACTCCTCGGCGCATTTGATATTCGCCTTTGTGCCTTTTCCCATCATGCCCATCATTCCCATGCGCATTGACATCATATCATTCATTTTTTCCATCATCTTATCCATTTCCATCATCATGGCCTTTTTCTCGGCAGGCTTCATTCCGCGCATCGTCTTTTGCTGCATCTTCATCATATTCATCATCATCTGCATCATTGACTTGTGTTCCTTCATCATCTGCTGGCACATGGGCATCATCTGCATCATGGGCATCTGCTGTCCCTCACCCATCTGCTGTTTCATCATCTCCTGACACATAGGCATCATCTGCATTTTCCCTTCGCCTCCCATCATGCCCGGCCCCATCTGCCCTTTCTTCTCGGGCATCATGCCTTCACCCATTTGCGCGTATGCCGAAACGCTGAAAAAAAACAAAACCGCAAAAACAACCGCCATCTTTTTCATAACTGTCCTCCTTAACAAGATTTGTGACATTTATCAGAATCGTCTGATTCGCCGAGGCGAACACACCAACCCTTTCTTCTTCAATACCTTTGTTATCTTCATCTCTCACCTCCTCTTTTAAATGAATATCCTATCCTTCTATTTTATATCCGAGTTTTTCTATGCTCTCCACTGTTATCTTCTTAAGTTTTTCCACATCAATTTTTGACTCGTCAAAACTGATGGCAATTTTCCCTCTTTCAACATCAATAGAATCAACCCCCTCCATATGTCCTATGAATCTTCTCACGGCAAGAGAGCATTCATCGCAGAATTCTTTGGCCACATTAAACGAAATCTTTTCCATTAGCTCTTCCTCGCAAGTTTCGGCACAAACATCGGCGTTCTTTCCATGTATTTTTTGTATTCATCTCCGAATGTATTAATCATATCACCTTCTTCCCTCTTTGATAAGCGGTAATAAACAAAAATAAGAACCGGAAACATCAATGCGGTTATGATTGTAGGCCATTGAATCAGCATGCCTATCATTACGAGGAAAAGCCCCGAATACTGCGGATGCCTGATAAACGCATAAGGGCCTTCGATAACAATTTCTCCTTTTGCTCCGTGAATCAACTTCCAGCCTTTCCACATTACTATAAACCCGATGATCACAAGCCCGTCGCTTATAAGATGAATAATTGTCAGCATGGCTGCCCCGCCGCCGAAGAATGTCACCCACAGGTGTCCGCTTGCATGAGAAAAGGGATTCAATGCCGGATATTTGCTGCCGAGGAAGCCGGTGAGTATATAAATCGTTAAAGGGAAACCGTACATCTCGGTGAAGAGGGCAACGAAAAATGCAAGCGTTGCGCCCATCGAGCGCCATTCGCTTTTTTTAAGCGGAGCGAGAAAGCTCATGATAAAAAATGCGAACAAGCCGACATTTACGGCAACTAAAAACCAGAAGCCATAGGCATATGAAATGCTTTCACCGTGCATGACTATTCTCCCCTTCCAACACCCAATCGGCTGTTAATGAGGTTATTATATATCGGCACAAAGACAATGCCGATGTATGCCCCGTAAAGAAAACTTTCCGCGAGACCGAGAATGAACCCTCCGAAAGTCAGCCATTTGAATGCGGGAAGAACCGCTTCGAGAAATGCCGACATCCCGTGAAGTCTCTGCGGAACAATCAATCCATAAAGAACGCAGAGGATGTATGAAAAAGCAAAGAAAATTCCCAAAGACCAGCTTACAACTCTAATGTTCAGCAGCATCCGTGACCTCCTTTCTTTTCCCTTTTTTCGGTCGATCCCTCGCCGTGACCCTTATGTTCCTCGCCTTCTTCACCATGTCCCTTATGACCGCCGTGACCTCCGCATCCTCCACGCCCGAAAAGGTGCATGGCTATGAAGAATATAAAAAATACGAGGAATATCCAGTTCTCTCTGACCCATTCCATATAATAACCCCCTTATTCCTTTGCGATGGCATTATAAATGCGCGCAAAAAATGCTCCGAGGATGTATCCGTAAACGAACATCCAGAATGCGCTTATCAATGCGCCTAAAAATGTATGGGTGTAACCCGGATGAAAGGGCGCGATAAGCTCAAAGAACTGTCTTGCATACCCTGTTAATACCGATATAAGGGTTAATATGAAACTAATAACCCCGAACAATATTGCTGCTGTTAAGGCAAATGCCTTTGCATTCAGTCGCATAACATTACCTCCTCTTTTACTTGTTATTCAAGCGTCTTCTTCTTCTCTTCAAACTCCTCTTTACTTATCTCTCCCTTTGCGTATCTCTTTTTAAGTATGTCGAGAGCCGTCTCTCCAGTTGTCCGCTTCTCGCCTCCGGCAATAAGCTTAATGAGATATACGGCGCCTAATACAATGAGTATCCAGAAAATAAGCATTAACAACCATCCAAATCCGGCTCCCATTCCCCAATCGTAATTCCAATGCATAATTCCCCCTTATTCTAATAATTTATACCCGAGTTTTTCGATGCTGTCTCTCGTAATCCTTGCGAGTTCATCTTCTGTTATTTGCGAACTGTCATACTCCAGAAGGATATGACCTGAAGCATTACCTCCTTTAACTGCCTTGCCTAAGTAAAGGCATCTCAGTGAGATTTACTTTTGCAACTTTTCGTTTCTTATCCCTTATTATTGTCAATTCAACGGCGCTGCCGACCGCCTTTGACTCCAGATCCTCCACAAAATGATCCATGTTTTTTATATCCTTGCCGTCAAGAGCCACAATCATATCACCGCCTACGACGATCTGGAGGTTTCCTATCCCCACTGTGTTCTTTCCTCCTTTTATTCCTGCCTTGTCCGCAGGACTGCCCTTTTCCACCTTTGCCACAAGAATGCCTGCTGAAGGCAGTTTTAAGAGATTAGCCAGATCAGGGCTTATATCCTGCCCTGTTATACCAAGCCACGGCCTTGAAACATAACCCCTTTCTATTAATTGAGGTACAATCTTTTTTGCCGTATTCGCAGGGATTGCAAAGCCTATGCCGATGTTAGCTCCCACGGGGCTGAATATCGCCGTAGTTATTCCGATCATCCTGCCGCCACTGTCCAAAAGCGGGCCCCCTGAGTTTCCGGGGTTTACCGCAGCGTCGGTTTGTATTATCCCTCTCATAAGCCTTCCATTAACTGCTCTCAAGGTTCTTCCGAGCGAACTAATAATGCCAACTGTTAGCGTTCTCTCCAGTCCAAATGGGTTTCCTATTGCAATAGCCTTCTGCCCTACTTTCAGAACAGAAGAATCTCCAAAGGGGATCGGCTTAAGTTTTTCAGGCGGAGCTTTGATATTTATAACAGAGAGATCATTGCTTGGATCTGCGCCCACAAGTTTTGCCTCCCACTTGCTTCCGTCAAAAAGGGTAACCTCGAGTTTTTTGGCATTCTCAACCACATGATAATTGGTAAGGATATGTCCCTTTTTATCAATAATAGAACCGGATCCCGTACCGCTCTCAGGAATCGGGTTAAAGAAAAAATCATAAGATATAGTCGTTGTGGTTATGTTGACAACGGCCGGGCTTATCTCCTCATAAATCTTTATATTTGTGTCTTCATCTGGAGAGAGGGCACTGACCGAGAAAGGGAAAACAAGTGCAATAAGAAACAACAGCAGTGCAGAAATATTTTTATATGGCATAACTCTGTCTCCTAAGCGCTTTTTATATTATTTAAAATATATTGCCTATCCGCCAACTCAGCCTTCGCATTCCGCAGTAAAGGCAACCCTTTCCTCCACTTCCATATTACACACAGGGTCTTTTTTTATACCATTAGTGATGTTTCATAATCGCATATAAATTTGAAGGAATTATGAATATTTAAATCATCTCACATCCAAGCTCATCAGGCAAGGGTTTGTATAAGTTCCATACAAATGCGACATACCTCCTTTTTTGATGAGATAGTCAAC
>JASEHP010000044.1 GCA_030018605.1 Thermodesulfovibrionales bacterium | reverse complement strand
TCCTCGCAATGACAGGGTGAGGCAGTTGTGTTTGCAGGGAAGGGTCTATCTGAATTTCTTCGCCTTCAAAAACTGCAAGTATCTTTTCCAGTGTTCCGTCAGAATCTGCAAAGCTCCAGTGTTTTTCTTTTGGATTCCATCTGTGGCCGGGGATGGTTTTGATTTTTTCGACATATTCAGGATTGTAGCGGAATGCCACTGTTACATTTGAAGAATCTTTTTTGACTGTTATTACCCCATTAGCTCTCCGAATATAAAAGGCGGAAAGTTAGATTGATGATATGTTGTTAAACTCTGTGTTGTCAACAAAAATTTCCATAAATGTCAAGCCAAAGTAGAAATGTCCTGTTTTATGCTATCCCAATTCGTCATTCTCTGGCTTGACCAGAGAATCCAGAACAAAGGAACTGGATTCCCCGATCAAGTCGGGGAATGACATTGTTACTATTGGTAAGGTAACTTTTACACTTCTTTGTGCCATTTATGGCATGGGTGTTTAGCAATAAATAGGACATTTCTACTTTGCTCTAATAGGACATTATCATGTTGGCGTTACAGATAAAGAACACGCTACCTTAAAATCATATGCTCGGCAATTGCAACGAGAAACACAATCGAGGCAGCCGGGATTATCTTCTTATAAACGCCCCACATATCCGCCTTGAAATATTCCCTCGTAAGCACAAGGCATATGTGGACAGGAGAAAGCAGGACTCCGAAAAAACCCGAAGCAAATGCAAACGAGATTATTCCGGCAGATGATTCTCCTGCAATGCTCAATATCAGCGGGAATGTGCTGCCGACAAATCCGACTGTCACGCCTGTCAGCAGACCGCTAACAAACGGCAGCAAAAAAAGCAGCGGAGCAGCAGGAATGGCGTTTAATCTCAGGAACTCGCTGAGGTTTTTTAGCGCGCCTGACGCCTCCATAATTTCTTTGAATATCATGATGCCTGCTATAAGCATGATGACATCAAGCGCCAACCCGTGCTTAATTGCCCTTACTACATCTTTAAGCCCGAACCTGTAAAAGATAAAAAGCCCTGTGACTATAATCAGCAGGGCATAATGAAGCTCTATATGAAAGAAAACAACGAGCAGAAGCACTATCGCTATTGGAACAAAACTGAAGAGACCTTTTCTTGATATGTTTTCGGCCTCTGAAAATCTGCCTGAAGCGCCTTTCATGCTGAAAATGAACCCTGTTATTGCAATAAAAACAGCATACGGCATATTCGCGATAATCAGGCTCCTCAGCTCTATATTTGACACTGCCGAGGCAAGCAATATCCCGGGATAAAGCGGGAGGACGTATTCCCACGGATGCCTGAACCAGTAATTTACGAATGCCTTTTCTTCTTGTGACATATTCATCCCCTCGGCGGATTCCTCAACCATAGGCGCTGAAAAATACGCTCCTCCCACAGAAGGCAGAAGCCCTATTAACAGTGGCATTGAAACCACAACTGCCTTCTTTCTTCTTAACAGCAAACGCGACGCCTTCATCATATCTGACAGGACATCTTTCTCTCTGAGTATTAATTCAAAAGCCCTTATAAGGGTCAGGGCAAGCGCAAGCTTGAGTGTAACCTTATCAAAAAATGCAGCCTTTATTGCAGACGCCATTGAGAAGGGGGGCATGAGATATAAAAACGCCAGGGCCCCGGAGGCTATCAGAAGCACATAACCTATGTTCACTTTCTTTCTTAAAAGAATGACTATAAGGACAAAGACAGCGGAGATTTTAAGGATATCTGACATTTCAAAGGCGTTTTCTTGCAAGCTCCATTAACCCAAAAATCTTAAGGGTTGCGATTGTTCTTGACTCAACATTAACCATAGGAATAAAATCATGGTGGGCAGTCGCAGAATCGAACTGCGGACACGAGGCTTTTCAGGCCTCTGCTCTACCGACTGAGCTAACTGCCCGTATGATTAAGTTTAGAGTTAAGGGGTACAAGTTAAATGCACCCTTGCTCAGTTCACTTTTAACTTTTAACTTTACACTTTTAAGTTTTTTATTGTCAAGGCATGAGAACTTTTATAGCAAAAACGCTCTATCTTTACGGGCCTTCTGTACTTTCAGGGGCTCTTCTCATCTTTTGTTTCCCGACTTTTGATCTTTTCTTTCTTGCCTGGATTGCGCTTGCGCCGTTCTTGATTTCCATCGCTGATAAAAAGCCGGCCGAGGCTTTTCGCGCCGGGTTTTATCTCGGTATCCCCTATTTTCTTGGCACGCTGTACTGGATATATCATTCAATAAACCACTATGGCAATATCCCTTTAATCCCAAGCCTTGCGCTCGTCTTTCTCCTGAGCCTTTATCTGAGCCTTTACACCGGCGTCTTTGCAGTGCTTTTTTCATGGAAGATTGCAACTACCCGTCTGCCGGCGCTTCTTATAGCGCCTGTCCTCTGGGTGACGCTTGAGTTTCTGCGCTCCTATGCCTTAACCGGATTCCCGTGGTCAAGCCTCGGTTATTCCCAGCACATGTTTTTGCCTGCAATCCAGTTCGCCGATATTACTGGGATTTACGGAGTATCTTTTCTAATTGTGGCTGTGAACGGCGCTGCTGCTGATTTTTTCATAATCAAAAAACGCCTTCGCGCAATGCCCTTGTTTCCGCTTTCCCAGACACTAATCGGGTTTTCCCTGCTTTTTGTTTTTATTGTTGCTGTATTGCTCTACGGATTCTGGCGTTTAAACGCTACCCCTTCCGGCAAGCACGTTAGGGTAAGCGTTATTCAGGGGAATATAGAGCAGGACAGAAAGTGGGACATGGTTTATCAGCGGGACGTTTTCGATACCTATAAGAACTTGACTCAGGCTGCCGTTGTTCTCTCGCCTTCGGTGGTTGTTTGGCCGGAAACCGCTACGCCTTTTTATTTTAATTCTGACCGGGCATTTACTCAGGAACTGATCAGCTTTCAGCAGGCATTGAACACTTATCTTTTATTCGGCAGCGTACTTATCAAGGAACCTGCTGAAGGAGACAAGAAGACCGGAAAACGCCTTCTAACAAACAGCGCAATTCTCCTTGCGCCTGATGGAAAGCCCTCATTCATTTATGATAAAATACATTTAGTCCCGTTCGGTGAATACGTTCCCTTCAGAAAAGTTCTATTTTTCTTGGACAAGCTTGTTGCAGGGATAGGGGATTATGTGCCGGGGGAACACCAGATAAGGGCTGAAACGCCGTATGGGAGCTTTGGTGTATTTATCTGTTATGAGATTATCTTCCCGGGATTGGTAAGGAAATCGTATTCGCGCGGCGGGAATTTTATGGTAACAATAACCAATGACGCCTGGTTTGGGAAAACAGCGGGGCCATATCAGCATTTCAGCATGGCTGTGTTCAGGGCGGTTGAAAACAGAAAACCTGTGATAAGGGCCGCAAACACCGGGATATCGGGATTTATTGACAGCAAGGGACGGGTTCTGGGAGCGACACCCCTTTTTCAGCGGGCAGCTATGACGATGGATGTAATGACTGATACAAGAAGAAGTTTTTACTCCAGATACGGCGACCTGTTTTCATATCTGTGTATTGTGATAACAGTTTTATTATTAATAAATGTATCCCGGTCTGCGACCAATTGGAGGTAATATGTTAGCGCAGTCAGAGCTTAGAGAAGAACTTTCAACCTTAAGGGCAAAAATAGAAGCCCTTAGAGGTTATCTTTGATGTCCCAAAGCTTAAACAGGAAATAGCATATCTCGATAAAGAACTCTCCCTCTCTTCCTCGTGGGATTCTCCGCGCAAGATGCATGAACTGCAGAAAAGAAAGGCATACATAGAAGATATCCTTTTCCCTTTTGCAGCGCTGTCGGACAAGGTGGACTACCTTGAGGAATCCATAAAGATATTGGACGAAGAGGAAGGTGCTGTTTTTCTGCAGGAGATTCAGGCGGAGATCTCAGGGCTGCGCGCCGAGATAGAAGAACTGGAACTGCGGCATCTGCTGTCCGGCGAGTTGGATAAAAACAACGCCATTGTCTCCATACATCCGGGCGCCGGCGGCACCGAAAGTCAGGACTGGGCGCAGATGTTGTTAAGAATGTATCTGCGTTGGGCTGAAAAACATAAATTTAAGACTCAGGTTGTGGACCTTCTGCCCGGAGAGGAGGCCGGCATAAAGAGCGCGACGTTTACTGTAAACGGCCCTTATTCTTACGGTTTTCTAAGATCAGAGGCAGGTGTTCAAAGGCTTGTCCGCATATCGCCGTACGACGCAAACAAACGGCGACATACATCTTTTGCCGCTGTTATTGTTTATCCAGAAGTGGAAGACGACATAAACATAGAAATAAAACCTGAGGATATAAAGGTTGACACATTCAGGGCTTCGGGAGCCGGCGGGCAGCATGTTAATAAGACATCATCTGCAGTAAGAATAACCCATATTCCTTCAGGCATGGTCACTTCATGCCAGAATGAACGCTCACAGCATAAAAACAAGGCTATGGCTTTGAAGATACTTAAATCACGCCTTTACGATCTATCGCTCAGCGAACAGGAAAACAAGATGAAGGAAATAGTCGGGGATAAGAAGGGTATAGCATGGGGAAATCAGATTAGGTCTTATGTTCTTCAGCCTTACAGGCTTGTCAAGGATCATCGGACTTCGATTGAGAGCGGAAATGTGGATTCTGTTCTTGACGGAGAAATAGATAAATTCATAAGGGCTTTTTTGGAAAAAAGAATAAAAAATCCGTAAGCCCTACTGCTTCTTTATATATATAATTTTTAGTAGTAGTGGTAGAGAGTGTCAGTAATTATAAATAGGCGGAACAGAGGATTTTAAAAGAGTTTTTAGTGTTAATAAAATATACGGAAAAGGTATCATTTATTTAACAAAAAAGAACGATCACAACAAAGGAAGGATTACTGACAAAAAACCAATAGTTTTCTTGCTTGTAGGTTCAGATATGAGATATAATAATGCACCTCCCATTGGGGATTGCTAACATCTGTTAATAAACTGTTGATAACTTAAAGGTTGGGGAATGATTTTACAAGAGATTTGGGAAAAAAGCCTTTCAAAGATAGAAGAAAAAACAGGGTCGAGCATATTTGAGTTGTGGATAAAGCCGATAAAGCCGGTCCAGCTTAAAGACCAGCAGCTTACCTTAGAAGTGCCGAACAGATTTTTTAAAGAATGGATAGAGGATTACTATCCGGCGTTGATAAACGAAATAATGGAAGGGATGCTGGGACACGCCGTAACCCTGAAATACAGGATTGCCGAGAAAGAGGCAGCAGAGATAAAGCGGATAGAAGCGAAGCTGGAGAACAGGAAGACGAGGCTTGCGAGCAGGGGAATATACCTTAACCCAAGATACACATTTGAAAATTTTATAAGCGGTCAGAGCAACCAGTTCGCTCAGGCAGCGGCAAAGGCAGTGGCGGAAACGCCGGGAAAGGTTTACAACCCGCTGTTTATTTACGGAGGGGTAGGCTTAGGCAAAACACATCTTATAAGCGCAATAGGGAACAGCGTAATAGACAGCAAGCAGGACTTCAACGTGCTTTATGTGTCGTCAGAGCAGTTTACGAATGAGGTGGTATCAGCAGTGCGGCATGGAAAAACAGAAGAGCTGAAAAAAAAATACAGGAATGTGGATCTGCTCCTGATAGACGACATCCAGTTCATAGAAAATAAAATGGCAACTCAGGAAGAGTTGTTTTATACGGTCAACACTCTTTACGAGAAGCAGAAACAGATAGTCATTTCCAGCGACAGGCCGCCCAAAGAGATAAAGACTATAACAGACAGGCTCAGGTCCCGTTTCAGCATGGGCCTCATAGCTGATATACAGCCGCCGGAATACGAGACACGGGTGGCGATAATACATAACAAAGCAGCGGTGGAAAGAATGGGGCTGAAAGAGGATGTTATTAATTTCATCGCGGAAAAAATAAGGACAAATATCAGAGAGCTGGAAGGCTGTCTAATCAGGCTCGGCGCACAGGCCGCGCTTACGGGAAGCCAGATAGATGTGAATATGGCAAAGACTGTTTTAAAAGATTTTATCCAGGATGAAGAAAAGCCGATAACAACGGAGCAGATACAGAAAACAGTCTGCGAATATTTCGGCTTAAAAATGCAGGATATAAAAGCGAGGAAAAGGACAAAGGAGATAGCGCTGCCCAGGCAGATAGCGATGTATCTGAGCAAACAGCTTACTGAGGGCTCGCTGAATGATATAGGCAAGAGCATGGGGGGGAAAGATCACGCAACTGTTATATATGCCTGCAAACAGGTAGAAGATAAAAGGGCCAAAGACGAGAACTTTAACAGGATGATAGAAACCCTGTTGCGAAAAATAAAACCTTAAGGAGGGGTTATGAAGCTGAGTGTTTCAAAAGAGGAACTGCAGGAAAAGCTTTCAAATATCCAGAATATCGTGGAGAAAAGGAATACAATGCCTGTGCTGAGCCACTTCCTTTTAGATGCCGGGGAAAAGAAGGCATACATCGTTGCCACCGACCTTGAGACGGCAATAAAAGAACCGCTTCAGGTTAAAGTTGAAAAAGAAGGGAAGCTCTGCATCCCGGCGCGGAAGATGTTTGAGATAGTCAAAGAAGTGGAAGGGGACATTACAATAGAGTCTGAAGACGGGCAATGGCTCAAGGTGAATGCAGGCCACAGCAAATTCAGGCTTGCCTGTCTCTCAGCCGACGAATTCCCTGCCTGGCCGGGGATGGAAAACGTAGAAGAAATGCAGATAGATACGAAGACCCTCGTGGAAATGATAGAAAAGAGCCTTTATGCCGCAGGAGAGAGCGATACGAGATATACGCTAAACGGCCTGCTCTTTCATGCAAAAAAAGGCAGCAGCGAAATGACTGTTGTGGGCACGGACGGGCACAGGCTGTCAAGCATAACAAGAAAGATAAACACGCCCTTAACGGAAGAGAAAAAGGTGATTGTCCCGCGGAAAGCGGCGGCAGAGGTTAGGAGATTTCTTGACAGGGACACGGAAAGTCTTACAGTTGTCATAGGCAAAAGCCATGTAATGTTTAAGATAGACGAAGTGCAGTTTTTGACAAGGCTGATAGAAGGAACATACCCTAACTATGAACAGGTGATACCGTTAGGCAATGAAAAGAAAGTCATAATAGACAAAGATGAATTTATAAAAGCCCTGAGAAGGGTCTCTGTAATGAGCAGGGAAAAGAGCAATGCGATTAAGGCTGATCTCGCAGATGGAGCCATTGCGCTCTCCGCTTCAAATCCGGACCTCGGCGAGGCAAAAGATGAGGTAAGGGTTGCGTATAAAGGCGAAGCGCTTTCTCTCGGATTCAACGCGCGATATTTGATAGATGCGTTGAACGCCATGAGTGGAGAAAAGATTGTTTTTGAGCTTCAGGACCCGTTAAGCCCTACTCTCTTAAAGGAAGAAAAGGATGACAGTTATAAATGCGTGATAATGCCGATGAGGGTATAAAGACCGTGATGCGTGAAGAGTGAAACGTAATGAGTGCCGGGCAAAACTCATAACGCATTACGGATTATGCATTACGTTTTTTGGAGGGGAGATAAATGGAAGAAAAAGATATAAACAATGAGCAGGAGTCTTACGGCGCAGAGGACATCAAAATACTAAAAGGGCTGAGCGCTGTAAGAAAAAGGCCGGCGATGTATATAGGCTCAACAGGCCCGGAAGGGCTGCATCATCTTGTGTACGAGGTTGTGGACAACAGCGTTGACGAATCCCTGGCGGGTTTTTGCAAAGACATAGAAGTAATGCTGCACCACGACGGAAGCTGCACTGTAATAGATGACGGAAGAGGCATACCTACAGACCAGCACCCCGGAGATCCTGAGGGAAGGACCGCAGCGGAAATAGCCCTTACAGAACTTCATGCCGGAGGAAAATTTGAATCAAAGGCATACAAGATATCCGGAGGGCTGCACGGTGTAGGCGTCTCTGTTGTTAATGCCCTGTCCGAATGGCTTGATGTTGAGATAAAGCAGAACGGCAAGGTGTTTCAGCAGCACTTTGACAGGGGCGTGCCTGCCGGAGCGCTCGCTGTTGTCGGAAAGACAAAAGGCAGAGGAACCAATATCACATTCAAACCGGACGGAGAGATTTTTGAAACAACAGAATTCAGCTATGACGTCCTTTCGCAGAGATTAAGAGAAATGGCATTTCTTAACAGCGGGCTTAAGATCTCCATACAGGATGAAAACACGGACAAAAAACAGGAGTTCCTTTATAAAGGAGGAATTGTTTCTTTTGTCGAGCATCTGAATAAAAACAAGGCGCCGCTGCATCCAAAGCCTGTATATATATCAGGAGAAAAAGACGGAATCACAACAGAGATAGCGCTTCAATATAATGACGGCTATGCGGAGAACATCTTTACCTTTGCAAACAATATAAACACAAAAGAAGGCGGAACGCATCTCATCGGATTCAAGTCGGCCCTTACACGGACAGTGAACAGCTATGCTGCATCATCAGGGCTTTTGAAGAACGGCAAGGAAGGGCTCTCCGGAGATGATATAAGAGAGGGACTCACAGCGGTTATAAGCGTTAAGCTTCCCAACCCACAGTTTGAAGGCCAGACAAAGATGAAGCTCGGCAACAGCGAGGTAAAAGGAATAATAGAGTCCATAGTCAACGATACACTCGGCGCCTATTTTGAGGAAAACCCCTCTGTTGCCAAGAAGATTATAGAAAAGGCTGTGCAGGCAGCCAGGGCAAGAGAGGCAGCAAGAAAGGCGCGGGAACTTGCAAGGAGGAAGGGGATTCTTGACGACACAGGACTGCCCGGCAAACTTGCAGACTGCTCTGAAAAAGACCCGGCATTATCCGAGATCTTCATTGTTGAGGGCGATTCTGCAGGCGGCTCTGCCAAGCAGGGACGCGACAGGCGCGCTCAGGCAATATTGCCTTTAAGGGGAAAGATACTGAATGTTGAAAAGGCAAGGTTTGACAAGATGCTTGCCTCAGAAGAAATAAGGATTCTCATAACAGCGCTCGGCACGAGCATAGATACGGAATTTGACATATCAAAAATCCGCTATCACAAGGTAATCCTGATGACAGACGCTGATGTTGACGGAGCGCATATAAGGACGCTCCTGTTGACATTTTTTTACAGGCAGATGCCTCATGTAATAGAAAACGGCTATCTCTACATTGCACAGCCGCCCCTGTTTAAGGTCAAGAAAGGAAGGACAGAGAAATATGTCCAGAACGAGACAGAGATGCAGAACATGCTCTTTGAGCTTGCGGCAGACGACCTTGCGCTTCCGATAAAAGGGCAGGCAGCAAAAGGGAAGGCGCTGATTCCGCATCTAAAGAGGCTTTCCAAGTTTGAGCGGCTGATGGAATGGTTCGGCAGAAGGAGAAAAGACACGGATGTTTTAAAAGTTATTTTAAACGCGGGGATAAATAAAGATACCTTAAAAAATGAAAAGGCGCTCGAAAAACTGGTAAAGACAATCGAGAAGGCGCTGCCTGACGTTTCAGCAGGCGAGATTAATCCTGATGAGGAGCATCAGGCATACAGCGTTGAGATAAAAAGGCAAAACAAGAAAGTCCTGATAGACATGAACTTCCTTATGTCCCCTGAATTCAAAGAACTTGAAAACAGCTACAGCATTGTAAAAGACCTTGGGGAGCTGCCGTATAAGGCAGAGACAAAAGAAGGGATAAAGGAGATTGCTTCAAGCGCAGAGCTTATGAACTATGTGTCCAGCGTTGCCCAAAAAGGATTGACTATTCAGAGATACAAGGGCCTTGGAGAGATGAACCCGACACAGCTCTGGGAAACGACTATGGATAGCGAGAAAAGAACGCTCCTTCAGGTGAAGATAGAAGACACAGTGCAGGCGGATGAGATATTCACCATCCTCATGGGCGATCAGGTTGAACCGAGAAAAGAATTTATAACTAAACACGCCTTAGAGGCGAGGAATATAGACATATAATTCTTGTGTGGGATTGCGCATAAGTTGAAATTTCGTGGTTCAACACTGGGTTTCTGTTTGTGTTTTCACATAAGGACAACAGCGATAAATCTATTTGTAGATATAGGCGTTCAGCCTGAGTGTTAATGGGTTTCTTTCTGCCAGGCAGAATGTTTTGAACCAGCACAGGCATTGAAAAAGTTACGATACATATGCGACGTTAAGGAGTAATGGATCATTATGCCA
>JASEHP010000043.1 GCA_030018605.1 Thermodesulfovibrionales bacterium | reverse complement strand
CTGGCATAATGATCCATTACTCCTTAACGTCGCATATGTATCGTAACTTTTTCAGTGAAAAATACAGTTTATTTTCTTATGGCAGGCGCACATGCCTGCCGAATATTTTAATCCCTACATATCCATTATCTTCTTCCTCAGTATCAATATCTCAAAAGCCATGGAAGCCATTGAAACCAGCGTGTTAAGATAATTCACATTAGCATCAAGAACCGAATCGACCCTGTTGTCCGCATAAAGCAGAGCCACCGCCCTTTCTTTTATGCTTATCGGAATTGTGAGGCTGTCCTGAGGGGTGCCTGACAGTATCTTTATAAGCTCTTTATTGCCGGGCGACTTAAGCACAGGGCCCCTGTAATAAGCCTTCTTCACAATAACATCGTTAAATATCGACGAGGCGCCGCCCGAAGACAATGCATTGATTTCAATTCCTTCAACCGTTAACCCTTTAGCCTTCCATCCTGAAACACCATTGCCTTTCACTATAAACAGCGCCGCCCTTTTTGCAGCCTTCTGCGCCTCGCTTATTAGAATCCCTGCAATCTCTTCTTTTTCGGTCACATTAGCAAATGCCTGTTTTACTTTTTTGAGTTCCTCCGAATCTGTGACAACAACCTGTTTTTCTTCCTCAATGCGGTCAAAAATACTTATATATCTGAGATCCCTTTTAATCCCGTAGTATTTCTCGAGCGCATAGAGAATCCTCAGTTCCGATGCGGCATAAGGGATTACGTCATAGCCGCTGATAAACCTGAAATCATCCACCGCCTTCATATCCTTGGGGTCCAGCATTGCCATGTGTAATCTGTTTTTATCTTTTTTAAACGGGATCGCCTTGTATTTCTCCGCCATCTCCCTGTTTATTGCAGAAATGGTTTCTTCATCTATATTCACCAGATGCGAAGGCTCAACAACAGGAATCTTGAGATAGCGGCTGAGGAATTTTGTGAATTCGTCTTCTGTAAGAATGCCGAGTTCAACAATATTTGTTCCTATTCTGCCTCCGAAGATAACCTGCCTTTCAAGCGCAAGCCTCAGGTGCTCCTTTGTAATAAGCCCTTCTTTAACTAATACTTCGCCAAGTTTCATATGCTTATTTTATACCATACTTTGACAGCCTGTGCCTGAGTGAACGGAAAGAAAGGTTCAGCAGCCTTGCCGCTTCTGTCTTATTCCCGTCTGTACTCTTCAGCGCATTCAAGAGATATTTCTTTTCCATCCCTTCAATAATACTGTCAAGGTCTACCCCTTCTTTAGTGAGATCCGATGCATGTTCAGCGCCTTCCGAAAACATCAGTATCTCATGAGGCACATCCTCAATGGTTATCTCATCCTTATCCGTTAAAAGCGCTATTCTCTCTATTACATTTTCAAGCTCTCTTACATTCCCTTTCCACGGGTACTCCATGAAAAGCTTCATGACCCGGGGAGATACCGTCCTCTCGGCAAATGAGAACTTTTTCAGAAAATGCTCTACAAGCATCGGGATATCTTCCTTTCTCTCTCTCAGAGGAGGAATATGCAGGGGGACAACATTTAACCTGTAATATAAATCCTCTCTGAATCTGCCTGCGGAAATTTCTTCTTTAATGTCCTGATTTGTAGCGGATATTATTCTCACGTCCACCTTTATATCACCGGTGCCGCCTACCCTTCTGAATGTGCTGTTCTCAAGCACCCTCAGCAGTTTTGCCTGAAGATTGATTGACATCTCGCATATCTCGTCAAGAAAAACACTCCCGCCGTCAGCTATCTCAAAAAGGCCCTGTTTATTATATGCCGCGCCTGTGAATGCGCCTTTCATATGCCCGAAGAGTTCGCTCTCCAGAAGGCCTTCAGGAAATGCAGCGCAGTTTATATCAACAAACTTTTTCCCTTTTCTCGTGCTGAGGTTATGAACGGCTGTCGCAACTAATTCCTTGCCGGTGCCGCTTTCCCCTGTTATTATGACGTTGGAATTGCTCTGCGCAATCCTCGGTATGATGTTAAGCAGTTCCTGCATCTTAGGGTTCTTCCAGAAAATATTGCCGAATTCGTATGTTGTCTTTATCTTTTCGCGGAGTATCGAAACCTCTTCTCTCAGCCTGCGCTTTTCAAGTGCTTTTTTTACTACAAGCCTTATTTCATCGATCTTGAACGGCTTGTGTATATAATCATAAGCGCCAAGCTGCATTGCCTCTATTGCAGACTCTGTTGTGCCGAATGCCGTTATCATAATTACAAGGGTGTCAGGAGAAGTCTCGCGCACTTTTTTGAGTATTTCAAAGCCATTAACCTTCGGCATGTTGAGGTCTGTGATTACCATGTCAAATATGTCCTTATTGAGAAGACTTATTCCATCAATGCCGCCTGCAGCAAGAGCAACATCGTAACCCTCCCCTTCAAGGAGGATTCCGAGCACCTCCCGCATGCTTTTTTCATCTTCTACAATCAGAATTTTACCTTTATTAAGATTTTCCATTGCTGTCAGGTATTATAACTTTAAAGACCGCGCCCTCACCTGGATTACTGATAACATTTATCTTTCCTTTATGCTCTTCAATGATTCTGTATGCAATAGCCAGACCGAGCCCTGTGCCCTCATCTTTTGTAGTAAAAAAAGGGTAAAATATTTTTTCAAGATTTTTATGCCAGATACCGATGCCGGTATCTTTAAAAACAACCTCAACGGAATTGCCTGTCCGCCTTGCGCTGACAGAAAGTTCTCCTCCGTCAGGCATTGCCTCTAAGGCATTCATCCCAAGATTTAAGAAAACCTGGTGCATTTTCTGACGGTCGGCATTAACAAAAAGCTGCCCCTCGAAATCCTTTGTGATAGAAATATCCTTCCTTGTCGCATCGACTCGCAACCGAGCGGATGCTGTATTTTTTAGCAATTCAAGCGTGTTATCAAGCATAAGATTGAGGTCAAAAGCGCTGAACTCAGCAGCCCTCAGCGTTGAATACATAAGAAAATCTGTGATTATCTCATTCAGCCTCTCCATCTCTTTCAATGCTATTTCTGTCAGCCTTTCTTTTTGCTCCTTTGCCGCCCTGTCCTCTCTCAGCATTTCTATTGCCCCTTTAAGAGAGGCTAATGGATTCCTTATCTCATGTGCTATATTCGCAGATAGTTCGCCAATAGCAGCCCATTTTTCCTTATGCTTTATATCCATCTCCATTTTCTTGATCATGGTGATGTCCTGAAATATCCCTATAAAGCCTGTTTGCTCCCCGGCAATGCCCTCAAGCGCTGAGACCCTTAATCCGATAATCTTCTCCCCTTCACGATAGTGTCTTAGCGTGTTTTCTATCCTGTCTATTTTGCTGATAGAATCTATGAACGGCAACACCTCAGCAATCTTCCGGCCTTGAGCATTTTCCCGCTCAATGCCTGTTATGTCTTCCGCAGCTCTGTTAAAGATTAATACACGCTCATCAATATCCGTTGTAACTATGCCGCTCGGAATGCTCTCAATAAGCTCCTTGCTGAAAAGCGAAAGCTCCTTCAGATCAGAATCCGTCTGTTCAAGGGCTATGGTTGTCTTCTCAAGCCTTGAAGAGAGATAACCACTCAGAAATGCCATCATATAAAAAGCAGATATGTGTACAAAAATATTGTAAAGAAAATCTTTTTCATTAAGCGCTGGGTCGTACTTTATCGGGATGAGTTTATAATACTGAAGATATATCATGACTCCATAGAGAATACTGCTGAATGTCGCAATAACATACCCTGCTTTCCTGTTAAGGACTGCGGTTGCCGACATCACTGTAAGAAGCATAATGAACGGAAACCAGCTCTCAATGCCGCCTGTAAGATATACAAGAACATTTACGGCTGCAACATCCATAAAAATCTGGAAGTATGCAAATGTAAAATATGTTTTTACCCTGGCGATGAGAAAAAAATAAATTATTGTCAGGAAATAGAGCGCTGCTATAAGGTTTGAAGTGGCGCGTGGATAAGGGAAACTCCTGTATCCGACCTGAAGCAAGAAAAACGAAAACAGAAGGAGTGTGATAAAAACAATCCTTATGCCAATAATGGCCTTTACCTTTTTAACCAGGATATCAGTCATTATACAAACGTTATTGCGTTATGGCGTTGAGCGTTTTAGCGATTCTTTTAAGTCAATAAACGCTATAACGCTAATCACTTTATCAGCGTAATAAGCTTAAATATCGGCAGATACATTGCAATTACTATAAAGCCTACGGACCCGCCGAGGAATACCATCAACATGGGCTCCATCATGGATGTCAGGGCGTTGACTGCCGCGTCAACTTCATCATCATAGAAATCCGCAATCTTATTGAGCATTGTATCCAGCGCTCCTGTTGCTTCGCCTACAGAAATCATGTGGGTAACCATTGGAGGGAATACCTTGGCTTTGGTCAATGGATCAGCAAGGGTCTTTCCTCCTGTAACTTGTTTTCTTACCTCCATGACTGCATATTCAATCACCTTATTGCCTGAAGTCTTCGCTGTTATCTCAAGTCCTTCCAGTATCGGCACACCGCTGCTGACAAGCGTCCCGAGTGTGCGCGTGAACTTTGCCACGGCAACTTTATTCAGAAGAGCCCCGAATATGGGCAGTTTTAATAATATCCTGTCTGTTATATGCGTACCCTTCGCTGTGCGCCTGAACTGCTTTAGCGCAACAACAGTGCCAACTATTGCACCTCCTACCAGAATACCGCCTGTTCCTGCGAGAAACTTACTCAGACTGATAATCATCAACGTGGGAAGCGGAAGTGTCCCTCCAAGCTGTGCGAACATCTTAGAAAATGTCGGGACAACAAATATCATTATGATTGCAATCGCGGCAATAGCAACAGTAGAAACAACTATCGGATATACCATCGCGCCTTTAACCTTCTTTTTTAATTTCATTGCCTTTTCTATGTACGCTGCAAGCCTGTTAAGGATTGTATCAAGGATACCGCCTGCCTCGCCTGCGGCCACCATATTTGCATAAAGTTCTGAAAAGACCCTCGGGTGTTTCTTCAATGCATCAGCATAAGTAGAACCGGCCTCAACATTCTCCTTAACCTCTCCCAGCACTCTGGAGAGTGTCTTATTTTCAACCTGAGTTGATAGAATATCAAGCGCCTGCACAAGCGGAAGCCCTGCATCTATCATTGTAGAAAACTGCCTTGTAAATACAACTATGTCTTTGTCATTTACTCTCCCCTCTCCAAAACCGCCGAATAATTTCTTCCCGGCCTTTTTTTCAGTAATCAAAGTGGGTGTTATATTTTTTCTTCTGAGCTGCGCTTGAACCTCTTCTTTTGTATCCGCAGTAATCTCGCCTGATTCTATAACGCCTCTTGTAGTCTTACCCGACCACTGAAACACTGTTGCCATTTGTTACCCCATTCCTTTTACAGCAGTTCCCGACACCCTCTGCATCATTGTTATTAACTCATCCGGAACAACTGAACGTCCTATAGCATCTTCATAGGATAGAAGTCCTCTGGTGTATAGATCAAATAAAGACTGATTCATCGTCTGCATTCCGAACCTCGCCTGTCCGGTCTGCATCATGGAATATATCTGATGTATCTTGTCTTCTCTTATCAGGTTTCTTATAGCAGGATTAGGCACAAGCAGTTCAACCGCAAGAACCCTTCCCTGTCCGGACTTCCTGGCTATAAGCTGCTGCGCCAGTACCCCTTCAAGGACAAATGACAACTGAGTTCTTATCTGTTCCTGCTGGTGCGGCGGGAATACATCAATTACACGGTTTATTGTCTGGACAGCAGAATTCGTATGAAGAGTTGCAAGCGTTAAGTGACCAGTTCCCGACACCGTAAGCGCTGCCTCTATCGTTTCAAGGTCGCGCATCTCGCCTATGAGCACGACATCAGGGTCCTGCCTGAGAACATACTTCAAGGCAGTTTTAAAAGATACTGTATCAGCATTTACCTCTCTCTGGTTTATCAGAGATTTCTTATGGTTATGAATATATTCTATAGGGTCCTCTACAGTTATTATATGGTCCTGCCTCTCGGAATTTATTCTGTCAACCATGGTGGCAAGGGTCGTAGATTTGCCGCTCCCTGTGGGTCCCGTAACAAGTATCAAACCGCGCGGCTTCTTGACAAGATCGTTGACAATTTCAGGCAGTCCTAACTCCTGAAATGTCTTTATCTGAAAAGGAATGGTCCTGAATGCGCCGGCAACCGCGCCCCTTTGCATAAAAATATTCGCCCTGAATCTGCTCAGCCCCTTAACGCCGAATGACAGGTCAAGTTCATTGCTTTCTTCAAATTTATGTTTCTGTGCGTCTGTAAGAACGCTGTAGCATAGCGCTTTTGTCTCGGCATGGGCTAATTGCGGATGGTCAAGCGGGACAAGTCTCCCGTCAATCCTTACACGCGGCGGGCTTCCTGTTGTTATGTGAAGATCAGATGCCCCCTTTTCTATCATTATTTTCAGCAGGTCATAAAGTGTCGCCATCTATCCCTCCTAATCTCCAAAAGTAACTCTCAACACTTCTTCAATTGTAGTAACGCCTCCTTTTACTTTTGTCAGCCCGCTCATCCTCAATGTCTTCATGCCGCCTCTTATAGCCGCCTTTTTAAGTTCAATCGCCGACGCCCCTTCAAGTACAAGTTTTCTTATCTCCTCATTGACCAGCATTATTTCATAAAGCGCTATTCTTCCCTTGTAACCTGAGTTGTTGCATACTGAGCACCCCTTGCCCCTGTAACACTTAACAGTCTTCGCCTCTTCTTCCGGAAACCCCATGCTTATAAGAGTCGGCAAAGGGAACTTCTCTTCCTCCTTCTCGCATTCCTTGCATATCTTTCTCGCCAGCCTCTGAGCCATTATAAGTATAACAGATGATGACACTAAAAATGGCTCGATACCCATATTCATCAATCTGCTTACACTGCTCGGAGCATCGTTTGTATGCAGGGTGCTCAGAACAAGATGTCCTGTTAAGGCAGCCTTAACCGCTATCTCAGCGGTCTCAAAATCACGTATCTCACCGACAAGTATGATATCGGGGCTCTGCCTTAAAAAAGACCGCAGGGCAGAGGCAAAGGTAAGTCCTATTTCCTCTTTCATCTGCACCTGATTTATCCCGAGGAAATTATATTCTATAGGGTCTTCGGCAGTCATTATGTTTATATTGGGTTTATTAAGATAATTCAATGCTGAATAGAGGGTCGTTGTCTTTCCGCTTCCTGTGGGGCCTGTTACAAGTATCATGCCGTAAGGCCTGTTAAGACATTCCAGAAATCTCTGCAACGCCTCTTCCTCAAAGCCAAGTTTTGTAAGGTCTACCTGCAATGATGCTTTATCAAGAATTCTCATAACTGTCTTCTCTCCAAAAAGACAGGGGAGGATAGAAACACGGAAATCCACTTCTTTTTTCTTGCCCAGCCTGAGCTTAATCCTGCCATCCTGAGGAAGCCGCCTTTCCGAGATATCAAGTTTAGCCATTATCTTCAGCCTTGAGACTACGGAGTTTTTAATCCTCAACGGCAGATTCATTGCCAGGGCCAGAACACCATCAACCCTGTATCTGACTCTCACAGAGTTCTCGTAAGGCTCAATATGAATATCGCTTGCGCCTATTTTTATCGCATTTATAAGAATACCGCTTACAAGTTTTACAATCGGCTCCTCAATCTCCCCTCTTGCGCCCAGCATCTCATCTTCAGTGACATGCTCAACATCATCAAGCGCATCACCGACAATCCTGTCAAATTCATCAACATCAACCGTATGCCCTTCTCCTAAAGCTCCGACCTCTTCTTCGCCTGTAATGTCAGTGTCTGACAGAGTATAGTCCTTTGCCTCAAGCTTCATCGCCTTTTGAGCTGTCTGTGCTTGAGGCGGGGCAGCCGCAAGCCCAGCAGCTTTGCCTCCGTAATATGTGGTTATGGCATTTATCAGCGCAGATTCTGTTGCTATAACAACCTCAACGTTATACCCCGTCATAAACTTTATGTCATCAACGACAAATACATTTGAAGGGTCTGCCATCGCTACCGTCAATGTCGCGCCTATTCTCGTAAGAGGCATTATCATATACTTCTTCGCCATGTCAGCAGGGATAAGTTTCAATACAGCCGGGTCTATCTTATATTCAGCCAGATCTATTGCTGCCATCCCGTACTGTTTGCTCAGAAATGTCACAAGCTTGTCCTCGGTTATATGCCCTAATTTCACGAGACTAGTCCCGATCCTGCCACCACCCTTTTTCTGCATTGTTAATGCCTCGTTCAACTGCGCCTCTGTGATTATTCCTGATGTTATGAGTATCTGCCCTAATTTGGCTGCCATCTCACTCCTAAAACAGGTTCCGAGGGTTCGAGCAACAGAATTTTTAAATTACTTGACACCTTGAACCCTTTTCTTTAAATTCATTCTTCAGTCTCCAAATGTTGCCCTCGCTATTCCTTCCACAGAAGTAATCCCATCTTTTACTTTTGTTAAACCGCTCATCCTTAATGTTTCCATGCCGAGTTGTACGGCAGTCCGCCTTATCTCATCCGCTGACGCCCCTTCCAGCGTAAGTTCCTTTAGTGCATCTTTCATCGGCATCACTTCATAAATGCCTATCCTACCTTTATATCCTGTATTGCCGCACGCAGGGCAGCCCCTTCCTCTGTAGCATTTTATAGAATTTGCTTCCTCCTCTGAAAACCCTAATTTTACCAAGGCCGGCACCGGAATCTTTTCTTCCTCTTTGCACTGGAGGCATATCTTTCTGACAAGCCTCTGCGATGCTATGAGAATAACCGATGCCGCCACAAGGAACGGCTCAATTCCCATATTGAGTAATCTGCTGATAGTGCCGGGCGCGTCATTTGTATGCAAGGTGCTCAGGACAAGATGTCCTGTCAAAGCTGCCTTGATTGCAATCTCAGCTGTCTCAAAATCACGAACCTCTCCAACCATGATGATATCAGGGTCCTGCCTTAAAAAAGACCGCAGGGCAGCGGCAAATGTAAGTCCGATATCCTCTTTCACAGCCACCTGATTTATGCCCATAAAGTTATATTCAACAGGGTCTTCGGCAGTTGATATGTTCACATCTATCTTGTTCAGATAGTTCAACGCGGAATAAAGGGTTGTTGTCTTTCCACAGCCTGTAGGCCCTGTCACAAGTATCATGCCGTTAGGCTTATCAAGAGCTGCCATAAGATCATTCAGCGCATTGCCTCCTATTCCAAGTTTTGTAAGGTCGGCCTGCAGATTTGCTTTATCAAGAATCCTCATGACAGTCCTTTCGCCAAAAAGGCACGGAACAGTGGAGACACGGAAATCCACCTCCCTTTTCTTCCCGAGCTTTAATTTAATCCTGCCGTCCTGCGGAAGCCTTTTTTCCGAGATGTCAAGCCGCGCCATTATCTTGAGCCTTGATGTAAGAGCATTTTTTATCTTGGCAGGCAGATTCATGACTATACGGCACTCACCGTCAACCCTGTATCTGACTCTCATAGAATTCTCATAAGGTTCCACATGAATATCGCTTGCGCCGACCTTTACTGCGTTCAAGAGGATTCCGTTAGCAAGCTTTATAATAGGCGCTGCAACTTCCCTTATAGTCTCAGCATCCTCTTTATCTTCTATAACCTCAACATCGCCGATTGCCTTGCCGACAACCTGATCAAACTCATCAACATCAACCGTAGTACCTTCATCTGCGCCAAAGGCATCCTCAATGCCGCCTTCCTCTGACAGAGTATAGTCCTTTGCCTCAAGCTTCATCGCCTTTTGCGCTGCCCCGAGCCGCTCGGGGGCAGCCACAACCCCTGCAACTTTGCCTCCGTAATATGTGGTTATGGCATTTATCAGCGCAGATTCTGTCGCTATAACAACCTCAACGTTATACCCTGTCATAAACTTTATGTCATCCACAGCAAACACATTTGAAGGGTCTGCCATCGCTACTGTCAATGTTGCGCCTATCCTCGTAAGAGGCATTATCATATACTTCTTCGCCATGTCAGCAGGGATAAGTTTCAATACAGCCGGGTCTATCTTATATTCAGCCAGATCTATTGCTGCCATCCCGTACTGTTTGCTCAGAAATGTCACAAGCTTGTCCTCGGTTATATGCCCTAATTTCACGAGACTAGTCCCGATCCTGCCACCACCCTTTTTCTGCATTGTTAATGCCTCGTTCAACTGCGCCTCTGTGATTATTCCTGATGTTATGAGTATCTGCCCTAATTTGGCTGCCATGTTCTAATTTTACACCATACAGAAACCATTATGGAAGAAAACGCATTAAATCATCTAAAATGTAACCGAGAAGGTACTGGTTAAATCATCTAAA
>JASEHP010000042.1 GCA_030018605.1 Thermodesulfovibrionales bacterium | reverse complement strand
AACACCACTTGAAGTCGCTTCTTCTTGTGTTGCACTTCGAGGTTGAATGTGGGAGGGAAATAATAACCAAAGGCAAAAGAGTTATCTAAATAAGATAGCCGCGCCTTCTATGTAATCCGTTACACAATCAGGAAGTCTGTTACATATTAACAGAGTCTCATATAAGTGTCAGAGCGTCAGGGGGTCACAGGGTCAGAGCGTCTAACCCCTTGAAATTTTTAGTTTTATTTTACTTTGATACTTTGACCCTTTGAATCTTTGATACTTTTGAATCTGGTATGAAAGTTGCAACAAATCCGGTAAGATTTTAATTAGAGTCATTGAACAGGAGGAAAGCTCATGAATAAAAGCATAGTAAACAGAAATTATGGCAAAAAACAAAGCCTCATTATTTTAATTGTTTTAAGCGTTTTTCTTTTTTATGGGGTCGCAACAATTTTTACTTTATCCCGGAGTTTTGCGGCTGATAAGGTTAGAATGGTTGAAGGGCTGATTGAAGACGTTACCCCCAACTCCATTAAGGTTTGCGGCGCTTATTATGACATTACAGGTGTGCCTCTCCTCAATGCCTCTGATAAAATAGTTGCAAGGAATGACCTTAAAATCGGCAAAAAGGTTGGAATATTTTTTAAAAACAACAGGATATCAAGTGTATTAATCTATGAATATATGGTAGAGTGAGGTGGATATGAAAAAAGTAATTTTAACAAGTTTTTTGTTTTTATCTTTAAGTCTTCTAATTTTAAATAATTCGTATGCCGCAACCATGAATGACTATTGTCAGATCCCGCCGTATGTTGCTCAGAATGTGCCTTCAAATATTATGATTATCGTTGATAACTCAGGAAGTATGTTCAATTTTGCATATTCTGACGGATTTCATACAACAACAACCGGTGATGATAACAATTGTGCAACCAGCGGCTCCCCCTGCACAGGATTTACCAACCCCGGGACATATCCAACTTATAAGTATTACGGTTATTTTGATCCTGACTACTGGTACACATACTCAAGCAACAGATTTGAAACCAGCGCCACTGCTCCAAAGACAGGAAGCGGAATCACAGGAGCGAGGGCAAAGGCGGCAAACGAGTGGGATGGAAATTTCCTTAACTGGCTTGCCATGAGAAGGGTAGATGTAGTAAGAAAGGTTTTAACCGGAGGGAAGACCACCACTGGAGAAGGAGTAGGGTATGACAGGCTCATAGGAGAACAAGCTGATTACACTGGCAGAGGTGCATACAAACAGACAGCAGTAGCCGGTTATGTCCCGGATACCTATTCGGGGACGCGGTGCTTCGTATTTACAACAGGGTCAGGCACATCAGGTTTTTCCATAAGAAGTACCTCAAGCTGCACTTCTGCTTCTGTACACTCATTTAATGTAGCAGTCAGAGTGCTCTCACCGGTAGAAGGCGCCCTCCAAAATGTAGTCGGCACAAAGGCACGACTTGGTCTTACATTTTACAACACAAATGAGGGCGGCAAAGTTCAGGTCAGTGTTGGCGGAAGAAGCCTGTCAAGCACGGTAAATCAGATAAACCTTACAAGACCAAGCACAAACACCCCTCTTGCTGAGACACTGTGGTCAGTGGCAGGGTATTTTGGACAGGTAGATAGATTTCAGGGGTATTCGGGCGGTCCCGGGCCAAGATACTCAGGCGGCGACTATTCCATAAACAATAATAATGACCCGTACAACTATAGCGCTGGAGGCAGATGGCCTGCTTGCGCAAAAAGCTTTGCTCTCTTAATAACAGACGGAGAGCCTTGTTCAGACGGCAATCTGCCGAACGGGATATTAAACTATGCACAGAGCGCAGGCTCAATCTTTAACTGCGGCGCCCCAATCGCCACTAATCAGTGTCCGGCTCGGACTGCGACTGCGCCAGAAACATATTCATTTCCTGCATCAACATTCCCTTCATGCGGGGCAGGCAATACTGTAGCCGGATTAGAGGATGTAGCGCTGTGGGCGCATACAAAAGACCTTAGAAATTATAATACATTGGGCGGCACTTCAAATTCAGGCAATATTTCCGGCATGCAAAACCTAACCCTGTATGTTATTAATGCCTTTGGCAAGGGTTCTACGTTCCTCAGATATGCAGCCATAAACGGCGGGTTTGAAGACAGCAATGCCAATGCTCTTCCTGACCTTCAATCAGAGTGGGATAAAGACGGCGACGGTGTCCCTGATACTTTTTATGAAGCCTACGGCGGTTACGAGCTTGAAAACTCCTTAAGGAATGCGCTTTCTACCATGCTCAAAAGGGCGTCTTCAGGAACAGCGGCGTCTGTTCTTGCCTCAGGCGAGGGAAGCGGCGCAAACCTTATCCAGGCTGTGTTTTACCCTGCCCGCAGGTTCGGCAATGATGTAATCAACTGGACAGGCTCATTGCAGAATTTATGGTATTTTGTTGACCCGTTTTTGGCCAACAGCAATATGAGAGAAGATACGACACAGGAGACGCCGGACAGAAAACTCAATCTCATAAATGACTTTATAGCGCAGCTTTATTTTGACACCACCTCGCAGACAACTAAGGCGAGACGTTTTCAAGACACGGATGGCGACGGAGATGCTGACACAACACAGACAACCGTTACATTTGAAAATATCGGGAACCTCTGGGAGGCAGGCAGCTTGCTCTGGAGCAGGGATCTTACCGTAACAAAAAGAAAGATTTATACGACAATTAACGGGACAAGCTTATTGTCAGGCAATTTTTCAAAGGACACACTTAATGGAGACCTTGATAATTCTGCAACATTACTGCCTTACTTTGATTTGCCGACAAGCGGGGATATCAACGGTGACACATGGATTGACGGCGACCTCAATCGCGATGGTAGCGTTAATTCTACTGACGCCGTAACCCTGATTAAATATATTCACGGCGAGGATATAGGTGCAGACACAAGTTCTCCGGCCGATGGGGTGCTTGATCTATTTTACCAAAGGCAGAGGACTGTAACAATCGGAGGACAAGCAAAAGTCTGGAAACTCGGCGACATATTGAATTCAACGCCGAAGATTTCATCATGGGTGCCTTTAAACAGCTACAATACCACCTATAGCGATTCAACATATCAGTCTTTTATTGATGCAGCAGCGTATCAAAACAGGGGGATGGTCTTTGCCGGAGGAAACGACGGCATGCTCCATGCCTTTAAATTAGGGAAGCTGGAACTCCCTAATGACACCCCTGCTGATACATGCACATTCGGGACAAAGGATAAGGCTTGCCTGTCAAATCCAGCAGGTTATCTCGGCGGTTCCAGCAACCCAACAGGTCATGAGATGTGGGCGTTTATTCCCAAGAATGTGCTTCCATATCTAAGGTATATACTGGATACCGACTACTGCCATGTTTACAGCGTTGACTTCACTCCCTATATCTTTGACGCAAGCATTAATATTGACCCGGCTGCTGCAGGCCAGATTGCGGCGTGTTCGGATACCGCATATTCGGATTACTGGAGATGCATAAAGTCAGTAAATAGCTGGAAGACGATTCTTATCGGAGGCATGAGGACAGGAGGAGCATGCAGAAAAACAGGAGTTGCATGTAATAGCGGAACTGATTGCGTAAATACACCAAAAACAGATCCGTCAGACAGCAGTAAAGGGCTTGGATATTCGTCATATTTTGCCCTTGATGTCACTGACCAGAATAATCCTCAGCTTCTCTGGGAGTTTTCCCATCCGGAGCTTGGTTTTGCAACCACAGGCCCTGCAGTGGTAAGGATAAAATCAAGGACTGCTGGCGTAGCGCCTGCAACTACCAGCACGCCTGATACTAATACAAACGGCAGATGGTTTGTTGTTTTTGGCTCAGGTCCTACAGGACCGGTAAGCTCAGGAGATGCGCAGTTTTTGGGACGTTCTGACCAGAACCTGAAGCTTTTTGTGCTTGATTTAAAGACAGGCGCTCTTGCAACGACTAATCCGATAGATACAGGAATAACATATGCTTTTGCCGGCTCGATGCTTAACGCCGCAAATGACAGCGATATTGACTATCAGGATGATGCTGTTTATATTCCGTATGTGAAAAAATGCACTGCGACAAATAATATATGCACTGTTGACACATGGACCAACGGAGGCATAGGCAGGCTTCTAACAAAGGAAGATATTGACTTTAACGATGTGTCAAGCACAGGGAATACAGCGCTTAATCCCAACAACTGGGTGTGGAATAGAGTAATAGATGACGTTGGGCCTGTCACGTCGGCAGTGGCAAGACTTGAGAAAAAAAACGCAGGGCTTATGTGGCTGTATTTCAGCACAGGACGCTATTATTATGTGCAGGGGACCACCGTGGATGACGCTGATACACGCAGGGCGCTCTTCGGCATAAAAGATCCATGTTTCTCATCGACAGACGGATCATTTAATACAAGCTGCGCGACTCTGCGCACTTTCTGCACAACTCCGTGTTCAAATCCACCCACCTGCACACAGCCTTTAATCACGCCTTGCGGAGAGTTAACCAATGTAACTGATGTCGCCAATACTCCAGCCAACCCTGAAGACGCAAGCTTCAAAGGGTGGTATATAAATCTTGAGCCTGCTGCTAACCCCACTAACCCTGAAGTGATTCAGAACAATACCTGCAGGTCCGGAGCCACAGGCTCTACAACATGCACAGGAGGCAAGTGGGGCTATTGCGAGGGCGATGCCGCTACAGACGCGGCCCCTTTCTGCCGGAACTATAAGACTGAAAGGGTTATTACCGACCCTGTGGGAACGACATCAGGCGTTGTGTTCTTTACAACATACAAGCCATACTCTGATGAATGCGACATCGGAGGCAAGAGCTTTATCTGGGCAGTTAAGTATTCTACGGGTGGTTCGGCAGCGGCTTTATTAAAGGGGAAAGCGCTGATACAGGTTTCTACAGGAAGCATTGAGCAGTTGGATATGTCAACAGCCTTTACCGGGGCAGGAGGAAGGAGATCAACTGCCTTTGAAGGCGTTCCGCCGACTATGCAGGGGTTATCTCTGATTTCAACGCCGCCGCCTGTAAAAAGGATACTGCATATTAGAGAGAGGTGATAACAAAGTCCGGAGTTCAGGGTTTGGAGTTAAGAGCTATGAAACAAGAGGAAGGCGTAACGCTGACGGAGTTAATAATTGTTATTGCCATAATCGCCATTCTTGCCGTTGCCCTCGGTTTTTCTTTTGAGGACTGGATGGGCAAATATAGAGTGGAGGCCCAAATAAAGGAGATGCATATTGACCTAATGAATACAAGGGCAAATGCTATGAGCAGAAGCAGGGTTCATTTTGTGACATTGGCTGCAACCTCATACACGATCTTTGCCGACACGAATCCTATTCCGGATGGAAATGGAACGCTTGAGATAGCATTAGACACACAGCTTCCGGGATTTCCTAAAACAGTCCAGTATGCTTTAGCTTGGGCTTTGGGTGGCGGTGGCAACAACATTGAGTTTGGCACACGAGGCACCATAACAAATTTTGGGACTATCAGGGTCATAAACGCTTTTAATGCTGATTATGACTGTATTGTAATATCACAAACAAGAATAAATATGGGATTATGGACTGGGGGCGCCTGTGTTGCTAAGTAATAAAAGAGGGAAGGATTCCAGACAAGCTGGAATGACAGGAGTCGCTGGGATGTTAGAAGGGGGGGGTACCCTTATTGAGGTAATGATTGCTATGGTGATATCGCTTCTGGTGTTTTTTGCCCTGATGCAGACCGCTCTTGTGAGCATAGACTCAAACATGGAAAATAACCTGAGGGACGAGGCGGCGAACATTGCGGCAATGAGGATGGAACAGGCGCGGAATCTCAGATATACCCAATCCACTGATAGTTTAGTCTCAGACGCCACCGCATTTACCGCCGGTGAGTTGCCAAATTGTTCGGCGGCGCTGGCAGCTCTTATAAATGGCGAAGTTGTTCAAAGGGATTTTAGAAACATAGCAGGTTTTACATTTTGCACCAACAGGACTGTTGCCGTAATTGATACCAACACAAGAAGCGTCACTATTAGAGTCGGGTGGAGATGGCGGAACGAGGATTACAATCATAACCTCAGCACTATAGTGAGGAGACAAAGTGGTTAAGAGGCAGGAAGGTTTTTCTTTAATTGAGTTGATGATAACTATGGTTGTCTTTTTGCTTGTCATAGCCTCTGCTTCCGGCGTATTTACAAGCCTGTTAACCCAGTTTAAACAGCAGAGTAAGGTAGCAGAGACCAATATAGAAGGCGCAATCGGGCTTGAGATATTAAGGCGGGATTTGGAGAGCGCCGGCTATGGGTTGCCGTGGAATGGGCTAATAACCTATGCTGAGTCAAACGATAACCCCTTTGCCCTTAATGATGCCCCGACTGGCACACCACGCGCTATAAGAGGCCAGAACAATACAGCTTATGCTGCTCCCAATGACATTTTTAACGGATCGGATTATTTAGTGATCAAAGCAATAAATGTGGCACAGAATGATATATCTCAAAAGTGGACTGTTTTGAAAGCAGCTCCATTTACAGCGCCTTTTAATCCGAGACAATGGTTGACAAATGAGGATTTTACAAATACTGAAAATGTAATAGTTCTTTCAATGGGAGCTACAACCGCAACTGAGAGGAGTTTGGTTGTAAGCGGAGCATTGTTTTCTACAACATATAATAATATAACTACCGCGCCATGGCCTCCCGTAGATCAAACAGCAACCCATGTAGTTTATGGCATTACCCCTACTGGCACTGCCCCTCAAAGACCTTTTAACAGGGCAGATTATTATATCTGGAGAGGAAGCACTGATCCAGCTGCCGATGATGTGCCTGATAGGTGTGCTCCTAATACAGGGGTACTGAGAAAGGCAGTTTTAAATCACAATGGTAACTTCGCAGGAGGTATTTTCCCCCTTCTTGACTGCGTGGCTGATATGCAGGTGGTTTTTGGACTTGACAATGATAATGACGGAGATTTCGAGCCGGGCGTTGCTGGCAGCACAGACCTATACACTAACAGTCTTGTCGGCATGACTGCAGCGAATATTAGAGATAATGTTAAGGAAATTAGGGTTTACATTCTTGCGCATGAAGGGCAAAGGGATGCTACATATACTTCCGCTGCAGCAATAGTTGTGGGCCCTGATGCTGCTCTTGGCCGCTTATTTAATCTGGGGGCTAATCTTAACTACAGGTGGAAGGTCTACACATTAGTTGTAATGCCTAATAATTTAGTGTGATGAAATTTAAACTGTTAAAGGAAGAAAAAGGCATTGCACTTGTGATGGTGTTGGTTCTCGCTGCAATCTCTCTTTCAATAATGGCAGCGCTGATATATATGTTAGTAGGAGGGACTAAGACTTCGGGTATTCAAAAGAGGTATAAGACTGCTCTTGAGGCAGGCATAGGAGGCGGGGAGGTCAGCTATCAGTTTATCGCGCTAAGAGGCGATGCGACCAACCAGACCGCTTTTATTAATAGTCTGAATGCTCTTCCTCTTGCCCTTAATGCAGCCGTCACAACGCCTGCCACATGCACTACGGCCGCTGGGTGCACAGGATACGCTACTTACACAGGGCTCGCAGCAAAACTTAACCTTCCGACATCATGCTGGTCAGCAGCATGTGACAGATTATTGACTATCAACCCTTTTCTCCCTGATCCTAATACTACTTACGATATGCGATTTAATCTTGGAACCACCACCACATACAGGGTTTACGCAAAAATAGTGGACACAGTTGAAGGCAATTCTGCAGGAGATGAGGGTTTAATTAAAGGCGGTGTAGTATCTGCAAACCCCGGTGACGTAACAGTGCAGAGCAGGCCGTATCTTTATACAATTGAAATAGATGCGGAAAATCCCAATAATGTTGATGAAAGGGCAAAGGTTTCTGTCCTTTATCAGTACTGAGTATGCGCAGATTTTTTAGTTCTGTAATAGTTGTATTTATGTTTATTTCCTGCTCTTCAGAGAAACCTGCTGATACAGCCAGGGGAAAACCTGTTAAGCCAAAAGAGATTGGCATTTTAGAGAAAGACGCATCTCGAAAGGCTGCAGTCAGCGGTGTTCAATATTCTCTTGCAATCATACCTGTAGATGCCTCGCGCAGTTCTGTATTGTCCTTAACCTCAAAAGGTTTTAATCTCTCTGGCGCAAAAATAGAATGGCTGGTGAACGGGAATCCAGTTATCAGCGAGACCCCCTCTCAATTTAAAGCGGTCGCGATAAAAAAAGGCGATATGGTTCAGGCAAAGGCAATGGTAAAGGGCAGAGAGATTTTATCCAACATTGTAAAAATAAGAAATGCCGCGCCCGACCTAACCAAGATAAAAATCATGCCGGAAACCTTTAGATATGGAGATGCATTGTATGTTGATGTTGTTGGAAGCGATATAGACGGCGATGAGGTGACTATCTTGTATGAATGGACTAAGAATGGAGAGCCTGCGGGAACAGAGAAGCGGATAGGAGTTCCTATTAAGAGGGGCGATAAGATTTCAATCAAGATAACTCCGTTTGACGGAGAAAATTACGGCCAGTTTGCTATCTTGCGCAGGGAGATAGGCAATCTGCCGCCTATGATTGCAGAAGATAAAAACTCATTAAAGCCCCGTTTTGATGGAAAGACTTTTTCTTATCAGGTTAAAGCAGTAGATCTTGACAATGACACTCTTGCCTATTCTCTTAAAACTGCGCCTGCAGGAATGACTATTGAAAAAACAACAGGATTAATTCAGTGGATTGTCCCGCAGGATTTTAAGGGAAAGACATCTGTCACGGTATCGGTAAATGACGGGCACGGCGGGGAATCAATATACACCTTTGCTTTTTCTATAGAAGAGGAAACATAATCGCAGGTTATTGTTTCTTTTGTTGAACTCCGCGTTCTTTTAACAGTTTTTCCTCTTCCTGCTCAAGCTTGTTGAATTCCTCATCGAATTGTTTAATCTTCTTATTGAGTTCCGGTATTTTCTGCTCAAGCTCTCTTTTTTCGCGAATCGATAATGTGCGGCCTTTTTTCTTGATTTCTTCATCCAGCTTTTTTCTTTCTTCTGAAAGTTTTTCCCCCTCGGCTTTCATCTCTTCCTTCTTTTTCGCTATCTCTTTCAGCCTATGCACAATCTCCTGTTTTTGAGGCTGTGCATTTTTTTCTGCTGCAGGTGCTGGTTTTTCAGGAGTGGTGTCTGTAGTGGTTTCAGCAGGCGCGCTTTCTTCTGCCCGTTTTACGGCTTTAACTTTTTTGATGTCTTTTATGATAGTCTTATCAAGTTCTATTTCTCCGCCTTCCCTGTAGAACTTTATCTTGCCGCCCATATCCTTATAATCATCCACAACAAACTCCCTGCCGTTTTTAAGTATGATTTTATAATCAGCAAAGGCAGAAGTAGAAATAATTATCAGCATGAAGAGCAAGATAAGGAATAGAGATTTTTTCACTTCTTTGCTCCCCTCTTTTTTGCCGAGTCTATAAGTTCTATAAATTTATCTACAGGCAGAGACCCCGTGAGTACAGAGCCATCAGGCAGGATTGCTGTCGGCGTGCCTGTAATGCCGAGGCTTGCCGCAAGTTTTATGTTCTTGTCAAGTACATCAGTCTCACATGATGGCTTTGGTATGGTTTTTTTCTCAAAATTATCCTCAAAAAGTTTCAGTGATTTCTCGCATATTATGCTTTTGGATTTCCAGTATGCATCAGGATGCAGTTTTGTCAGAGGAAACAGCTTGATATAAAAGGCGATGTCTTTTCTCTTTTCAATAACTTTTTTGATTTCATCATGGAAATTCCCGCAGAACGGGCAGTCAGGGTCTGTAAAGACAATCACCTTGTTTGCAGCTTTTTTATCTCCTAAAATTAAAGCGTCTTTAAGCGGTATGAGCGAGCGGTTAATTCGCCTTTCTTTATTAAGGGCAGCAAGACGTTCTTTTGTCTTGTCAATTGCCGCATTTACTTCAATGATGCTGCCGCTAATCAAATACTTCTTTGAAAAATCCACATAGAACAGCCCCCGCTGGCCTTTATTGTCTATGGAAACTTCCCACAGCCCTCTCGCAGGGCTCATCTGCATTTTTAATATCTTTGCGTCAGGCGCATTGATTTTTGCAAGGATATTGCGGACTTCATCCGTGCTGATGGTGTGGCATTTTGTGCAGTCCGTGTCACACGAACCTGAGGCGTGAACACGGCTGAAAGCTGATAGCTGATAGCTGATAGCTAAAATGAGCAATAATAAAATACGCATGGTTAATTATAATACATTTTAGCAGGGAAATGTATTTAGTGTATAAGTTCCATACAAATGCGACATACCTCCTTTTTTGATGAGATAGTCAACA
>JASEHP010000041.1 GCA_030018605.1 Thermodesulfovibrionales bacterium | reverse complement strand
CGGAATAGGACATTTCTACTTTGGTAAAACCGGACATTTCTATTTTGGTATTACAATGTCGTTTATTCCTAATGGAAATGCTTGACAAACCTTCATGCCTCTGATTTAATGATTTATCTAATAATTTTCTCTGGAGGAATGATATGTCTGAAGCAAAGATAACATATGTGAACGGACTTCAGTTTGTAGGAGAGGCGGCATCAGGGCATGCAATAGTTATGGACGGCGATGCAGGAGTCGGCGGAAGAAATACCGGGCTGAGACCTATGGAGCTTCTTTTAATTGGCATTGGAGGGTGCTCGGGTATGGATGTGGCTTCAATACTCAATAAGAAGAAACAGGATTTGAAAGGGCTGGAGATAAATGTTAAGGGACAGAAGGCTGAAAACTACCCCAAAAAATTTACTGACATAGACATAGAGTTTATTGTGAGGGGAAAGAATGTTTCCGATGATGCAGTAAAAAGGGCTGTTGAGCTTTCGATGAAAAAATACTGTTCTGTTAAGGCGACGCTTGAAGGTTCTGCAAAGATAACGTGGAGTTGGAAGATAATTGAGGAATAGAAAGGGAATAACAATTGTTGCTGAACGCTTTTCGCTTTTTGCAGAGACTTTTTGACAAATCTAAGGCTTGTTACAGGCAATTTCAAAACTCGCCTTTTAGGCTCAAACAGTTGAAATTGCGTATCTTCCACTTCGCCAAGATTTGTTACCAAAAATTCTCTGATGTCGCTCAAAGCATCCAGCTACAGGGCAGCCCTCCCATATCACTGGATTGCGGTATTTCTTAAATGGCATTTTTAAAACAAATCGCTACATTGGGTTTTATCGGCTATCTGCCTTTTGCTCCGGGCACGTTGGGGACTCTGGCAGCGCTTATATTTATGCTTATTCTTAAGCCGCCTCTGTCTCTGCACATAGGCCTCACTGTTTTTTTTATGATCGCAGGCATTGTGTCATCCGATAAGGCAGAGAAACTTTTCGGGCAGAAGGATTCACGCCATATAGTCATTGATGAATTCGCAGGTTATATGGCATCCCTGTTGTTTCTGCCGCTGAGCTGGGGCTATATAATAGCGGCGTTTGTTTTATTCAGATTCTTTGATATACTTAAACCGCCTCCACTGAGAAGGCTTGAGGGTGTTTTTAATGGCGGATTCGGGATGATGGCGGATGACATAGGCGCTGCGGCATATACGAATCTGGTATTACAGTTATGGAAACTCCTGAATTAAAATTAATCAGAAAAGTACACGGGATTTTTAAGTCAAAAAATCTCAGGCTTTCTCTTGCTGAATCATGCACTGCAGGTTTTATAAGCTCTCTGGTTGCTCATCTGCCGGGCGCATCGGATTTTTTTGATTCAGCAGTTGTATGTTACTCGCCGGAATCAAAAGAAAAACTTTTAGGCGTCAAAAAAGCAATTTTAAGGCGGCACGGGACTGTGAGCGAAGAAGCTGCCATGGCAATGGCAGAAGGCGTGAGGTTAAGAACAAAGACGGATTTTGCGCTTTCAATCACAGGAAACCTTGGCCCAAAACCCATAGAGGATAAAGAGGCAGGGTTAGTCTTTATTGCCATATCTTTTGAAGGAGGAGTTGAATCAAAAGGAATGATGTTTGAAGGCTCAAGGGATGAAATAAAACTGGCCGCTTCTGCTGCCGCATTAGAGTTTCTTTATGGAGTTGTATCTATATGGGGTTAAGGTGTTTTATATCTCTGGAATTGCCGGAGGAACTGAAAAAAAACATTTATATTCCTATTGAAAAATTGAAGGCAACAGGCGCGGATGTTAGATGGGTTCAGCCTGAGAACCTTCATCTGACCCTTAAATTTTTGGGAGATACGACTGAAGAACAATTGAAAAACATAAGTGAAAAACTTATTTCTCTGGCTAAAGCGCATGAGAGGTTTTATCTTCATATATCAGGCGCCGGCGTATTCCCGAACTTGAAACATCCGAGAGTTGTATGGCTTGGCATGCACGATTCGGAAGAGGTAATAAGGCTTCAGCGCGACATAGATGAATCAATGGAAGGACTTGGATTCAAAAGAGATGAGAAACAGTTCGCGCCGCATCTCACAATCGGCAGGGTCGGGTCATTGAAAAACAAGGATGCGCTGATGAAAGAACTTGCTACACTAAAGGAAGTGGATTTTGGTAAAATAAAAGTTATTAATATAACACTGATGAAGAGCGAACTTAAGCCTGGCGGAGCAGAACATTTTAAACTCAATGAGATTCCTATAGGAAAGCGAAGATAGATTTTAAAAGGAGGCATGATGAGCAAGGACGTGACAAGCAAGGATAAGATTAAGGCACTTGAGATGGCGATTTCTCAGATAGAAAAGAGTTTTGGCAAGGGCGCGATAATGAAGCTTGGCGCAGGAGAGGTTACGGAAGGAATTCAGGTTATACCGACAGGCTCGCTTGCGCTTGATATGGCAACCGGCATAGGAGGATACCCGAGAGGCAGGGTTGTAGAGATATACGGACCGGAGTCATCCGGCAAAACAACTCTCGCCCTTAATGCAATTGCACAGGCACAGCAGGCAGGCGGCACTGCTGCTTTTATTGATGCAGAGCATGCGCTGGATACAAATTACGCAAAAAAGCTTGGCGTAAAAATTGAAGACCTCCTTATATCGCAGCCTGACACTGGAGAACAGGCGCTTGAGGTTACCGAGGCGCTGGTAAGAAGCGGCGCTGTGGATGTTGTTGTCATAGACTCTGTAGCAGCCCTTGTGCCAAAGGCAGAGATAGAGGGCGAGATGGGCGACTCACTTCCGGGATTACAGGCAAGGCTCATGAGCCAGGCATTAAGAAAGCTCACAGCAGCGATATCGAGGTCTTTGACCACGGTTATATTTATAAACCAGCTACGGATGAAGATAGGAGTCATGTTTGGAAATCCTGAAACAACCACAGGCGGGAATGCATTGAAGTTTTATTCATCCATGAGGCTTGATATAAGAAAAATAGACAGTATAAAGGAGAATCAGGAAGCCATAGGCGGAAGGGTAAGGGTCAAGGTTGTGAAGAACAAGGTTGCGCCGCCATTCAAACAGGCAGAATTTGACATATACTTCAACGAGGGCATATCACGGGCAGGAGAACTTGTGGATATCGGAGTTGAAAAGGGAATCATCGAAAAATCAGGAGCATGGTACAGTTACGCTGGCAGCAGGATCGGACAGGGAAGGGAGAACGTCAAGGAATTTCTGAAAAATAATCCTGGCACTGCAAAAGAGATAGAGACTAAAATTATTGATGCCATTAATGCTAAAAAATAGACGGCAGAAAAAAACAGGTATTAGGTTTCAGGTATCAGGTATCAGTATATCTGACACCTGACATCTATAATTTGGAGGAAGATACAATGGAAGTAGATGAACTCCTTAAAAGCGCTATGGCGCAGAATGCATCTGACCTTCATATAAAAGTCGGCTCTCCGCCCATAATGAGGGTTAATGGCAAGTTAATGCCGGTGGCATCAGGAAATAAGGTTTCTCAGGAAGATGCGCTCAAGATAGCGTCCTCTGTGATGAGCACAGGGCAGAGAGAGATTTTCAAAAAGAAAAAGGATATGGACTTTGCATACACCATACCGGGACTTGGAAGATTTAGGTGCAATGTATTTGTGCAGAGGGGAGCTATAGGGGTTGTCTTTAGGGTGATACCTATGAGGATTCCGACAATAGAAGAACTTCAGCTTCCTGATGTCCTTAAAAAGATGGCTCTTGAACCGCGCGGTCTTATACTTGTCACAGGCACGACAGGCAGCGGCAAATCAACAACGCTTGCCTCAATGATTGATTATATCAATACGAACCAAACAACCAACATTGTAACAATAGAAGACCCCATAGAATATCTGTACAGAGATAAGAGCAGCATCATAAATCAGAGAGAGGTCGGCAATGATACAGAGTCTTTCAGCAAGGCATTGCGGGCGGCGCTCAGGCAGGACCCTGATGTAATACTCGTGGGTGAAATGCGCGACTTTGAGACAATACAGATATCTCTTACCGCCGCAGAGATTGGGCATCTTGTGCTCAGCACCCTTCATACGATTGATGCGATGGAGACGGTAAACAGAATAATATCTGTATTCCCTCCGTATCAGCACAAACAGGTCAGGATACAGCTTGCATCTGTTCTTAAAGGGATAATCTCAATGAGGCTTATGCCGAGGGCTGACGGCAGAGGCAGGGTTCCGGCAGTTGAAGTGCTTGTTGCTACGATGACGGTTAAGGACTGCATACTTGACCCTGACAAGACACAGATGCTCACGGATGTTATTGCTCAGGGCGCAGTTCACTATAACATGCAGACATTTGACCAGTCTCTCTACAAGCTTTATAAGTCTGAGCTTATTACGTATGAGGAAGCTCTTAGAGCAGCAACGAATGCTGACGACTTTGCGCTCAAGGTGAAAGGCGTTCAATCTACAAGCGACCTTGCATTTGAGTCGCCATCTCAGCCGCAGAAAGACCAGATGAAGATTGAGAGGTTCGGTAAGTAATCACTGTTAGAAAGGCTGAGCAGACCGCTCAATACAAGTATGCCCTATAAAAATGAGTTTTTCTAATCTGAACAAGAGAGACGCTATTCGTTATGCTTACAGGCTGCTGACTTACAGGGATAGGAGTGAGAAAGAACTTGCCGACAAACTCAAGCTGAAAGGTTTTTCAGAGGAGATTATACAGCAGACAATAAGGCATTTAAGCGAAAAGGGATTTATAAATGATGCAGCGCTTGCTTTATCCCTCAGAAGAATTGCCGAGGATGCAAGACTGCTCGGCAATCGCGGAGTCAGGATTTTTCTCCACCGCAGGGGGATATCCGGGAAGTTAATAAGGGATATTTTTACCGATGATGACCCTGATGAGATAATCAGGGCAGAGAAGGTTGTAAGCAGAAAATTAAAGACTATTGAAAATTATTCCGATGAGGAAATTAAAAAAAAAATATGGAGATTTCTTGTCAGGAAAGGGTATTCTTTTGATACAATCAATAAGATACTTAGACAATTCAAGATAAAGGAGGAGTAAATTGATGAGGAAAAGCATGTCAGCTTTATGTATTATGACTTCAGCTCTCTGTTTTTCGGTTTTGGGATGTATTGACTCGGTAAGGTATTCGCCTGATGAAATAAAAGGATTTCCTCCGGCAATACAGGAAAATATCAAGCGCGGCGAGATTGCTCTCGGTATGACACAGCAGCAGATCAGATATGCGTGGGGTTCGCCGGCGGAAATTAATGTGCTGAAACCGTTAGAGGATAACAAATACAGGGAAGAGTGGGTATATACAAGAAGCTGGATTCTTAAAACAAGGCTCATATTCATTGACGGGAAGCTTATGCACATTATCAGCAACGAACCCGGAGTAATTAAAAAGTAGCGATGTTCTTTCTGCCGGAAAGAGGTTTTCAGGCAAGGAGAACCGTATTAAAATTTAGATGAAAAGTAAAGACATAAGAAAAGCATTTCTGGATTATTTTTCCTCCAGAGGCCATGAGGCAGTAAGAAGTTCGTCCCTTATTCCCAGGAACGACCCTACGCTGCTTTTTACGAATGCAGGCATGGTGCAGTTCAAATCTGTTTTTCTTGGAGAAGAAAAAAGGCAATACACAAGGGCAGTCTCATGCCAGAAATGTCTCAGGGCAGGCGGCAAGCACAGCGACCTTGAAAATGTAGGGCACACATCAAGGCATCACACGTTTTTTGAAATGCTCGGGAATTTTTCATTTGGAGATTACTTTAAAAAAGATGCGATACTATTCGGGTGGGAATTGCTTACAGGCATATTTAAGCTCCCGAAGGACAGGCTCTGGGTCTCTGTTTATGAAAAGGATGACGAGGCTGAAAAACTATGGAGAGATTTAACCGGAATTCCTTCTGACAGGATTGTACGCCTTAGCGCAAAAGACAACTTCTGGCAGATGGGAGATACCGGTCCCTGCGGCCCGTGCTCTGAGATAATAATTGATCAGGGAGAGCATGTCGGGTGCGGCCGTTCTGAGTGCAGGGCAGGATGCGACTGTGACAGATTTCTTGAGCTGTGGAATCTTGTTTTTATGCAGTACAGCAGGGATGAATCAGGAAATCTTACGCCCCTGCCAAAACCAAGCATAGATACGGGAATGGGACTTGAGAGGATTTCAGCTGTCTTGCAGGGGAAGATTAATAATTTTGATAGCGATTTATTTAAGCCAATGATATCCGCGATAACATCTCTTGCTCATACAACTTACGGAAAGAGCGCTGATGCCGATACATCCATAAGAGTTATTGCCGACCATATCAGGGCGATTTCATTCCTGCTTGCAGATGGGCTTATGCCCTCAAATGAAGGAAGGGGTTATGTCCTCAGAAGAATTGTTAGAAGGGCCTCAAGGCACGCAAAACTTCTCGGCATAAGCGAGCCTGTGCTTTATAAGCTTGTTGAGTCTGCGGCTGGTGTCATGGGCGACACGTATCCTGAACTTCTTGATGAAAAAGACAGGGCAGCAAGGGTGCTTAGATTTGAAGAGGAACGTTTTTCCAAGACCCTTGAGCAGGGCATGAAGATTATAGATGAAGTCGTTGCAGCTGCAAAGAAAGCAGGATTGAAGTCAGTTCCGGGAGATGAAATATTCAAGCTGTACGATACCTATGGATTTCCTGTAGACCTTGCAAGAGACATTGCATCTGACAACAATCTTATCCTGGATGAAGACGGGTTCCACAGAGAAATGGAGATGCAGAGGGAAAGGGCCAGGGCTTCATGGGTAGGCGAAGAAGATGCTGTTTCATCCATATATAGAGAACTGCTTTCCGGGACAGGCAGAACAGAGTTTGCCGGTTATGATGCGATGCAGACCGAATCAGTTGTTAGGGCAATACTGAAAGAAGGGAAGGTTGTCAAAGAGGCGTCTAAAGGCGAAGAAGTAGAGGTTTTTCTGGATAAGACTCCTTTTTACGGCGAATCCGGAGGGCAGGTTGGGGATACAGGCGAGATGACGTCAGACGGATTCAGGGCATTTGTTGCGGATACCAAAAAAGTTATTGAAGGCTTGCACTCCCATATCATAGAAATAAAAGAGGGCAGACTGAGGGTCTGGGACAGGGTGACATGCAGTGTTGACACCCGTAGAAGAAAAGCTATAATGAGCAATCACACCGCAACTCATCTCCTTCAGGCATCATTGCAAAATATTATCGGCGAGCATGTTAAGCAGGCAGGTTCGCTTGTTGCTCCCGAGAGGCTCAGGTTTGATTTTACGCATTTCTTCCCCATCAGCCGCGAGGAGATAAGGAGCATTGAGGATACTGTAAATCAGAAGATTCTTGAAAACATTAATGTTGAGATTTCGGTCATGGATATAAAAAATGCGGTTGCATCAGGAGCAACAGCTCTTTTCGGAGAGAAGTACGGCGAAACAGTCAGGGTTGTTAAGGTGCCGGGAGTCAGATCTGAACTCTGCGGCGGCACTCACTGCAAGGCAACAGGAGACATAGGAGCGTTTGTTATTGTCTCGGAGGGAAGCGTTGCATCCGGAATAAGAAGGATAGAGGCGCTGACAGGAATCGCTGCCCTTGACCATTTCAGAAAGAAAGAAGAAGAGCTAACAAAAATCTCGGATATGCTTAAGACGGAAAAACCGGCTGAAAGAGTAGAAAGGCTTCTTGCCGGTATGAAAGAGATGGAAAGAGAAGCCGAGAGGCTCAAAGGCAGGGCAGCATCCGAGACCTCAACAGCAATTATAGAGAAGGCAAGAGACATAGACGGCATGAAGGTTGTTTCATGCAGGGTTGACGGCCTTGAAAAAAAGGATTTAAGGATTCTTGCAGACAATGTAAAGGATAAACTCGGCTCCGGTGTTATTGTCCTTGCATCTGTAATGAACGGAGAGGCAGCGTTTTTGTCCATGGTTACAAAAGACCTTACTAAGAAAATAAAGGCCGGAGAGATACTCAAGAAAGTTGCCGAGATTGCAGGCGGCAGAGGCGGAGGAAAACCTGAAATGGCAGAAGGCGGCACAAAAGACATTGCAAAACTGGACAAGGCGCTTGAAGCAGTATACGATATAGTCAAGAAACAAGTAGTAAGTAGTAAGTAGTAAGGAGGACAAACGGTGTTTTATTTTTTGGTCTTATCCTTAACTACTAACTGCTGTCTACTGACTACTTAAAATGGAGGTGTTTATGACATTTTTTGAAACGATAAGAAATGCAATGCTTGCAGGGTTCGGAATGCAGGGGAAGGTAAAGGAATTCATTGATGAGCTTGTTAAAAAAGGCGAGTTAAGCGAATCACAGGGCGCAAAGCTTGTAAAGGAGTGGACAGAAAAGGCTGAGAAGGGGACGGAAGGGTTTTCCAAAAACTTTTCAGAAATACTGGCAAAGACTATGGAAAAAATGAACCTTCCGACAAAGGATGATATTGATAAGCTCAGCAAAAAGATTCAGAACCTCTCTAACAGGGTGAAGAAACTTGAAGGCGTAAAGGAAGAAGGGCAGGCCGAAGGCTCGCTGGGGAGAGAACAATAGACGATGCCTTTCAGTCTGCTGAAACTCAGGAGCACGTATAAGAATATTAACAGAGTAAGGCAGATTATTAATGTTTTTCTTAAATATGAGTTCGGACACATAATAGACCAGCTTCGCCTCCACAGATACGTCTCTCTCAGGAAAAGACTAAAAACCTTCGGACAATGGCCTGCTGTAAAGGCGCATACAGTTCCTGAGAGGCTCAGGATGGCTTTTTCAGAGCTTGGCCCGAGTTTTATCAAACTCGCCCAGCTTCTTTCATCAAGGCCGGACCTTATTACCGCGCCCTTTGCCGATGAGTTTAAAAAACTTCAGGATAAAGTTCCGGCATTTCCTTCTGAAGAGGCAAAGAAGATTATAGAAGAAGAAACGCACCTTCCGATTGATAAGATATTTACAAAGTTTCATGATAAGCCGGCCGCTGCCGCTTCCATTGCTCAGGTTCATCACGGGACACTTCTTGACGGAAGCGATGTGATAGTAAAGGTGCAGAGGCCTGATATAAGAGAGCAGATAGAGACAGACATAAATATCCTCACGACGATAGCCCAGCTTATGGATAAACATATCCCTGAAAGCAGGTTTTTTAATCCGGCAGGCATTGTGGATGAATTCACGAGGACTGTCAGGAAGGAACTGGATTTTTCAGAGGAGGCGAAGAACTGCCTGCGCTTTGGAAAAAACTTTGAGGCCAACCCGCATATATATATCCCGAAAATTCACAGCGAGTTTACCACGGAGAAAATCCTTACAATGGAAAGGATTGACGGAGTAAGGATTGATGACATTTCCGGAATAGAAGACATGGGCCTTGACAGGAAAGAACTTGCGAAGAACGGCGTTGACGCTTATTTCAAGATGGTACTTGAAGACGGCTTCTTTCATGCAGACCCTCATCCGGGAAATATCTTTGCAATGCCGGAAGGGCAGATAGGGTTTATGGATTTTGGGATAGTTGGAAGAGTTACGGATGAGATGAAAGAAACTATGGCAAACACATTTCTGGCCCTTATAAACAAGGATTTTGACAGGCTGATTGACCAGTATATCGAACTCGGGCTTGTTCCAGAGGAAGCTGATTTGATTACATTCAGGAAGGGGTTCAAATCAGACCTTGTTTATTTTTTGGAGCCGCTGTACGGGTTGACACTGGCGGAAATAAATTTTGCCGAGTATATGGATATCGTGACGCATCTGGCAATGAAGCATAACATGAAGATTCCTTCAGACCTTCTTCTTGTTAATAAGGCGATGCTGATTCTTGAAAATATCGGAAGAGAACTGGACCCTGATTTTGATTTCATTGCCGCAGCCGAGCCTTACGCCTCTAAGCTTGTCAGGGAAAAGTTTAGCCCGTCAAGGATATACGAAAAAACAAAGAAAGGCATAGAAGAGATAGGAGACTTTGTTGTTGTCTTCCCCCGCCAGATGAAACAGATTATAAGAAAGGTTTTAAAGGACGATATTCATCTGAAACTCACACATATAGGGCTTGAGAGATTTATCAGGGATATGGATAAATCAAGCAACAGGATTTCATTTAGCCTGATTGTGAGTTCTATCCTTTTGAGTTCAGCCATAATGCATGCAACAGGCGTCGGGCCCAAAATATACGGCTTTTCCATTCTCGGACTGTCAGCGTTCGGTGTTGCCTTTTTGCTCGGCATCTGGCTGATTATCTCCATAATACGCTCAGGAAGGCTTTAAGCTTATTTTTTGTTCAGCAGCAAGAATATTCCCTGGCAAAATTATCCATAACATAAAATATATTATGTACGATGCCGGATTCGTGATGGATGATGATTTTTGGCATAATTACTTTTTTCGGTGTCTGTTTTGGAGTATGGAGAGGATTAATTTACG
>JASEHP010000040.1 GCA_030018605.1 Thermodesulfovibrionales bacterium | reverse complement strand
AGGCTATGGCAGCCTAACTTAACTGGAGTGTCCGTGAAAACAGGGGAAGATCAGAGACATATGATTACGATGTCGCTGGTCCAGCAACATTTAAGGTTGCAACTGTGCGCCAGGAGCACCCATCATTCGCCAATTATGTCAGCATTCGTAGGGAACCAATTTTAGATGGGCGTTCAAATGTCTACATTGCACCAGATGAAAAAGATAATGGTAAAACCATTGTGACTGTAAACACACGCTATGTTTTGACCATTAAAGTCAAAGGTGAAGCTTTCGCGCAGCACGCAAATGGGAATGTGTTTTCCCGGGGCCGACTGCCTGAAGAAACCACGACCATTACATTCAATACGAATAAGTCTGGACAACAAGAGATTGGCGATGGATCAAAGATAACTTGCTTCTCTAAAGGAAAATTAGAAAAGGATATTCTTAATATGACAAGAGGTGAACACAAATAGAGGATTGCGCTAACCAGTCACTCCACGGGATCGGCGGGAAACTGCCCCGCCTCCCCGTGAGTTCAGTCGTTATCTCAACATTCTTCTCAGCTTCCCTTCTTCAGCAACTCTTGAATTTTCTCCAATATCATCTCCGGCAGTGAGTCCCTGTTCTCAGGCGTTACCTCATGTATTTCTATGTCAGTCCTTTTCTTAATCCCGAGGATGAAATCCTCTCCTCCAAAGGTAATAGTGCCAAGGACGATATTTGCTGAGTCAAGGGCATTCACTGCTGCCTTTTTAAAAACCTCGGAAAAGCATTCCATCTTTCCTATCTCATCAAGAATGATGACATTCCTGTTTGCTGGCATGATTGAAGGCACTGCAATCTTTTCTATATTCTCAATGCTTACGCCATAGCGTCTTATGTGAAAATCTGACTTTATGTCCTGATGGGCAAGATAGCCCTTCTTTCCGTCAAGCGTCTTCATCAGAAAACCGATCCTTTTGCCCTCTACCCTCTCCTCCTCTGTATAAAAACCATTCGCAGGATGATTGAGCCTCGCAATAACCTTCTTTATTACAGTCGTCTTCCCGGAAGACGGCGCTCCTGTAAGGAATATATTCTTCTTCATGCTGTTCATACGGATAATTTTAACTGGAAAAGTTGAAGAAGTAAAAATGAATAATAGTGGCAAAAGGCATGGGATAGTGTTTGAGCGGATTTTTTTGCCGATATTCCATAAGAGATTTGATATAAAGAATGTCCGCCTCAGCGGATTCGCCTGAGGCGAAAGCGAGAATGTTATGCCATGCCTTTACTACGCCTTCTTTACAAAATCCCCAAAGCCTTTCAATATCTTCAATCCTAATTCCTGACTCTTTTCAGGGTGAAACTGCATAGCAAAGACATTATCCTTCCAGACCATTGCCGTAAAAGTAACGCCATAGTCCGTAGTCGCAGCAATTATATCCTTATCATCAGGCGCAACATAAAAAGAGTGCACAAAATAAAAATAAGATTTATCGCCTATTCCGTTAAGTATCGGCGGCTTCTTTTTTACATCCAGAGTATTCCATCCCATGTGAGGGACTTTTAAATCACTTTTGGGAAATCTTACAACCTTGCCTTTAAATACATTAAGTCCTCTGCATGTGCCAAATTCTTCTGATTCTGTAAATAAAACCTGAAGGCCGAGGCAGATACCGAGATACGGCTTGCCCTTGCCTATTGACCTTATAATCGCCTCTGTGAGCTTCATGTCAGTTAGGTTTTTTATGCAGTCCATAAATGCGCCGACGCCCGGAAGCACTACTCCGTCGGCATTATCAATGGCTGAAGCATCGGTAACAATGCGCGCATCCACGCCGACTTTGAGGAAGCCTTTTTCAACGCTCCTTAAATTTCCCATTCCATAATCAACAATCGCAATCATGAATTTAGTATAATTCAGCTTATGAATTTACTTCAACAAAAAATAATCCTGAGAATAAAATCTGAAGGCCCCATTACATTCGAAACTTTTATGGAGATGGCTCTCTACGAACCTGAACTCGGCTATTACACCTCGCAAAAAACAAGGATTGGAAGAAGCGGCGATTTTTACACAAGCTCTCATCTTCACCCCGCTTTCGGCATGATGATTGGAAAACAGATAGAAGAGATGTGGGAAGTAATGAACAAACCTTCTGCCTTTCAGATTGTTGAAATGGGCTCAGGTGCAGGTTATCTGTGTAAAGATATTCTGGAATACTACAAGGGTTTAGGGATCGGTCATCGGGGGTTAGAAAGAGAAATAGCAAAAAATCTTCAATACATAATCGTTGAACTTAATCCGGAGGCGCGGGAAAGTCAAAAAAGCCTTCTTTCAGATTATTCGGGCAAAGTTCAATGGGTCGCATCCATTAAAGAACTCGGCGCTGTAAGGGGCTGCTTTCTTTCAAACGAGCTTCTTGACGCATTCCCTGTGCATGTTATAGAAATGGATGATGAGGTTGAAGAGGTATTCGTTTCCACAGACAATGAAAAATTTACTGAGATAAAAGGGCCGCCAAGCACAAAAGCCATAGCTGATTACATCAAAGAGTTTTCGATAAAACTTGAGAAAGGATACAGGACAGAGATAAACCTTGAGATTAGAAAATGGCTTTCTGAGATAGACCGCGCTTTAAAGGAGGGGTTCATCTTAACGATTGACTACGGCTATTCTTCCGCAGGTTATTACAGCGAAGGCAGAGACAGGGGGACACTCCTTTGTTACCACGGGCATCAAGTGTCGGAAGACCCTTACCGAAATGTAGGAGAGCAGGATATTACTGCCCATGTCAATTTCTCGTCGTTAAAAAAATGGGGTGAAGATCTCGGCATAAAGACAATCGGTTTCTGTAAGCAGGGGGCATTTCTCATATCTCTCGGCATTGATGAGGTCATTGCCGAAATCCATAAAAATTCTGCTGATTATGCTTTTGAAGTCGCAAGAATCAAGAGATTAATTCTTCCGGGCACCATGGGAGAAACACACAAGGCCATAATACAGCACAAGGGCAGAGGGAACCCTGCATTGAGAGGATTCACTATAAAAAACCGGCTCATTTCCCTTCGATTGCCCTGAGTATTCCATTGAGCAATGCCACAGGCGTTGGAGGGCAGCCCGATATATAGGCGTCAACAGGAATAACTTTATCAATGCCGCCGAGCGAAGCATAGGTCTCGCCGAAGATGCCGCTGTTACAGCCGCAGTCTCCGACAGCAACTACAAGTTTCGGTGCCGGAGTGGCATCGTAAGTTCTTCTGAGCGCAATCTCCATGTTTCTCGTCACAGGACCAGTGACAAGGAGCATGTCCGCAAATCTCGGAGATGCGGTGAAATGGATACCATAACGCTCGCAGTTATATATAGAATTGTTTAAAGCGTGTATTTCCAATTCGCACCCGTTGCATGAACCCGCATCCACCTGCCTGATAGCAAGGCTTCCGCGAAAACGCTTTTTAACAGCTTCTTCAAGCCTGTCACCAACTACTTTGATGTGAGCTTCCTCTTGCCCCAAAACATCTTCAGTAACAATGCCTGTGGTGAATATCTGGCGAAGGATTCTTATCACAGGTCATGCCCCGAATATGACTGATTAAAGCTTTTATTGCATAGCGGAAAGTCAGGGACGATATTCCCCGGAATAGACTGTTCAAGCCCCAGCCAGTTAACGCTGGAGGGGTCTCTGACCATACAGCGGTTTATCTCTCCCTCCGGCCCTGATTGAAGCCAGTAAATTATTTCGCCGCGCCAGCCTTCGACCGCTGCAAAGCCCGCCTTTTCAGATGAAGGAGGCTCTATTGTTCCGTTGATATTTCCGTCAGGCATGTTGTCAAGAAGCCAGCGTATAATTCTGGTAGACTCCCTCACCTCATGAATGCGAACCCATGTTCTGGCATGCACGTCTCCCGTAACGAGAACCGGCACATCCATCTCAATGCGGTCATGCTGATCATAGGGAGTAAAAGGGTTGAATATGCGGCAGTCGAGGTTCATGCCGCTCGCCCGCGCAACTATTCCCACAGCGCAGAGTTCCCTTGCTTTCTCAGGCAAAAGCACCCCTGTGCCCCTCACCCTGTCTTCAAGGGAAGGATTTTCATCATAGATTGTGACAAGTTTTTCAAATTCCTTCTCAAGCCATTTTAACTCGCTCAATATCTTTTCTTTGCCTTTTACATCAATGTCAACAGCAACGCCGCCCGGAATAATCCGGTCCATTATAAACCTGTGGCCGAAAAGTTCGCTGTTAGTGCGGAGAATCCCTTCTTTTAACCGCATAAGCTGATAGAGCATAAAGGCGAATGCAGCGTCATTGCAGATAGCGCCGATATCTCCCAGATGGTTTGCAATGCGCTCACGCTCAAGAAAAAGCGCCCTGAGCCAGCAAGCCCTTTCCGGGGGAACAAAGCCGGACATGGACTCTAACGCCATGCAATATGCAAGGCTGTGGGCAACAGTGGTGTCGCCTGACACTCTTCCCGCAAGCCTGAAGCCGTCCTCCCATCTCATTGACTCAAACCGTTTCTCGATACCCTTATGCACATAACCAAGCCGTTCTTCAAGGTTGATAATCTGTTCGCCAACTGCCTGAAAACGAAAATGCCCCGGCTCAATAATGCCTGCATGAACAGGCCCAACGGGTATTTCATAAACCCCTTCTCCTTCCGCCCGTGACCATCTGTATTCGCCTTCCACCCTCGGCATGGGTTTTGAAGCATCAAAGGACTTTCTCAAAGGGTATGCGTCCTGAGGCCAGTCCTCAAACTTTAGCCACGGACGCAAATCAGGATGCCCTTCAGGAACAACACCCATGAGGCTGTTCATCTGACGCTCAAACCTGTATGCAGGCAGATACTTTTTTGTGAGAGTTGGAAATGCTGGGTCATCCATTGTTGTTACGGTCTTGACAATCAGGTATTCCGAACCCCACCTGTAACAGGCGAATATGCCGAACCATGGCGTCTCTTCCGTCGCCCATTCGGCGGCAAGCAGCGCGTATGACCTTTTCATGGCCTTTGCAGCCTCCGTGAACTTCGCCTTCGGCACCGTGCAAAATACCACAGAAGCGGGATGCTGGTAATTTTCCCTGAACCTTACATCCTCTCCAAGGGCTGAGATTATGGCGTCCTTTAATAAACTCATTTCAGTATCTGCACCGCCTTATGAAACCATTGATTGAGAAAAATCGGCATATACAACCCAACTGCAAGAACAATAGCCATATGCAGAAGCACGGGCAGATGCGCCACTTTCATAGACTTCTGATATGGAGGAATCTCCCCGGCAACCATCGGCTGCACTTTTCTGAATACGGCTGCAAATGCAACAGCAAGCCCCAGAAGAAGAAACGGGATCATAAGGGGCGCATCTTTTATGGTAGCGGTCAGGATAAGGAATTCGCTTGTGAATATCCCGAAAGGAGGCATGCCGACAATAGCCATGGCCCCGAACATCATCCCCCAGCCGACAAGCGGATTGCCCCTGATAAGCCCTTTTATTTTATCCATGTCCTGGGTGCGGTGCATCTGAGATGCATGTCCGACTGTAAAGAATATGGAAGACTTTGCGAGGCTGTGAACAAGCATATGCAGCAGCGCGCCGTAGGTCGCGATATGGCCGCCCAAGCCGAAAGCAAATGTGGCTATGCCCATATGTTCTATGGAGGAATATGAGAACATCCGTTTTATATCCTTTTGCCTGAGCAAGGAGAAGGCTGCCACAAGTATGGAAATTATCCCGAACCCCATCATAATATTGCCCGCGTAATGCGTATGAGTTGAACCGTCCACAATAGCCTTGCATCTTACAAGGGCATAAAGAGCGACATTCAGCAGCAAGCCCGAAAGCACGGCAGAGATTGGAGTCGGCCCTTCGCTGTGAGCATCAGGAAGCCAGTTGTGCAGCGGAACAAGCCCTACCTTGGTCCCGTATCCGACCATCAGAAAGACAAAGGCAAGAGATAATATTGTAGGCTCCAGCCTGGAGCTTGATTGGATAAGATTTGTCCAGAGGAGAGCATCGCCTCCTTCTCCGAGCACCTTTTCAGCGGCAAAATATAAAAGGACAGTTCCAAAAAGCGCCTGCGCTATGCCCACGCCGCAGAGGATAAAATATTTCCACGCAGCTTCAATGGCGGTAGGAGTCCGGTATAGCGACACGAGCAGGACAGTTGATAATGTGGCAAGCTCCATAGCTATCCATAACACGCCTACATTATTGGTGAGAAGGCATAGGAGCATTGCGAATATAAAGAGCTGGAACATGGCATGGTAAAAACGCATTCCCCAGTGCCCGACCCTTCCGTGCTCGCGTTCACGCCTCATATAGCGCCTGCTGAATATGGCTGTCGTCATCGAGACAAAGGATGTAAGCACAGCGAGATAGACATTAAATGCGTCAACAAAGAAAAACTTATTTCCGGCAAGCATGGGGCCATCGGTATAAACATCCAGCGCAAGGGCTATACCGGCAATGAAGGTCGCGGCAGAACCCGCAATATTTATCTCAGGGGCATATTTCCTGTCTCCAACAAAAGCAAGGACAACAGCGGCAAAAAGCGGAACCACCAAAAGAATAAGCAGCGGCATGTCAGTCCCCTTCCTTCAGCCTTGCCATCTGCTCCACATCAAGGCTATCGAAGGTGGTATTTATATGAAAGAAGAATATGCCGAATATGAATGCTGCAATCAATACGTCAATTGCCACGCCCAGTTCAACCACAAGGGGCATGCCATAGGTTGCGCTCGTTGCGGCAAAGAACAGGCCGTTTTCCATTGCAAGGAAGCCGATTATCTGCGTGACTGCGTGCCTCCTTGTAATCATCATCAAAAGCCCTATCATAACCGTTGCAAGGGCGATGGCAAGTATGGAGCGCGTAACTAACGTTGACATCTCACGCACCGGAGCAGTCAGGCTGTATGAGAATATTACAAGGGCAATGCCGATGAGCATTGTGAGGGGCACATTTACCACTGTCTCTATCTCCTTGCGAATCTTCAGCTTATGGATAAGCGCATTCAGGATGTAGGGAAGCAGTATCACTTTCAGTGCGAGAGTTAATACCGATGATATGTAAAGGTGGTGCCTGCCCGCCGCATAGCCGACAATAGCCGTGCTGACCGAAAGGAAAAGACCCTGCCACGCAAATAAATGAATGAGCCCGTAAATTCTTCTCTGAACGAGCATGCCGAAGGCGGTCAGGAGCACCATGGCCGCAAGAAAATTTATTATCTGCGCTGTTGTATGAATATCCATATCACTCCAATATAAAATGAGCCAGCATTCCAAGAGTTGCCAGCAGGAATGCCGCGCCTAAAAATTCCGTCACGCGGAAAAGCCTCATCTTTGCAAGCCCGGTCTCTATGAGCACCAGCACAACTCCTGCAAAAGCGAATTTTATTATCAGATAAAGCAATGCAAGAGGTATTGCCGCCATATTCCCGGCTCCGGCAATCCCCCATGGAAAAAACGCCGCCGCGCCCAATGACATAAAGAGGAAAAGTTTCATCATGCCCGCCCATTCAATAAGAGCCAGGTGCCTGCCTGAATATTCGAGTATCATCGCTTCATGTATCATCGTAAGTTCAAGATGAGTTGCAGGGTTGTCAACAGGAATCCTTCCTGTCTCTGCGATTGCAATCATAACAAAGGCAAGAAAGGCAAAGGCAAGGGACGGCCTCAGCGCCATATGAATATCGCTTTGCGAAATAGCCTGCGCAATATGCGAAAGGGATGTGGACTTGCTCGCCAGAGACATCGTAAACACAGCCATCAGCATCGCAGGTTCAGCAAGCGAGGCAATCGTCATCTCACGGCTTGATCCCATGCCGCCGAATGCGGTGCCGATGTCCATTCCGGCCAGCGCCGCAAAAAAACGCGCAATGGCAAAAAGCGCAACAAGCGCAATAACATCCGCCGTGGCGGAAAGGGGCAGATCCACCGACAGTATCGGGATAATCCCTCCTGCAAGAAGGGTTGCCCCGAAAACGATATACGGAGTGAAACGGAATATCCACGAGGCATTTTCCGCCAGCACCACATCCTTTGAAAAAAGCTTCGCTATATCCCTGTAGGGTTGCATCAGGCTTGGAGAGTTCCTTCCCTGCGACCAGCACTTCACCATCTTTACCCAGCCGGCAAAAACAGGCGCCGCTGCAAGAAGCAGCAAAAGCTGCATTATCTCTATAAGCAAAGGCATAAATTTCATATCACAAACACCAGAAGCAGAATGATAGTTATAAACGAATAAATCAGATATGTCTGAATCCTGCCTTGCTGCAGCATCCCGACCTTACGCGATAACCAGAAACTCGCCTCGGCAATTGGTTTGTAAAGCCATCCCCAGGCGCGGTCACGCACTCTTAGATAGTAATTGAGCCTCTTAGGGAATGCGCTGTGGGCGGACTGCTGAGCCAAATCTACCTGTTCTTTTATATTGAAAAGATAGCCGAATATTCTCCTTATAGGCATGGAAAAAGATGTGGCATCATACTGCATTCTCTCAGTTAATTTTTCAAATCCGCAGTCCCAGACCTGGCCCCTACGGATAGCTCTGGGTTTCACATGGAGCAGGATGTACGCCGCAACTACAACTGCGAGAATTCCTAAAAACACAATAACCCCGGAATATGAGGCGCGTTCAGGAGCCACAGGCGTAAGCCAAAGCCAGCCATATGTGCCGGCTGATGCGCTTATCGTAGAGCCCACTAACTGCACAGGTATCGTATCCATCCATCCGATAAACAGAGTCGGCAGGATTCCGAGGAGCAGGCAGGTGGCGGCAGCCAGCATCATCCCAATCCTCATAGGCCAGTTTGCTTCCTGAATTTTGGGTTTATGGTGTCCGCGCCAGCGGCCTAAAAATGTTACTCCAAAAGCCTTTACAAAGCATGCCGCAGCAAGCGCGCCTGTAAGGGCAAGGATGGCAGCCCCTATCGGCATAAGCAGTTTCAATATAGGCGCGGGAAGAGATGGAGAGAGTAGAAATGCCTGAAATGTAAGCCACTCGGATACAAACCCGTTGAACGGCGGCAAAGCTGATATGGACACGCACCCGATGAGAAAGAGCGCGGCAGTCCACGGCATTTTATGAATAAGCCCGCCCATCTCTTCCATATTGCGCTCATGCGTAGCATGAAGCACAGCTCCCGCTCCCATAAAGAGAAGTCCCTTGAACATCGCGTGGTTCATAGTGTGATACACTCCTGCTGTAAGCGCAAGCGCAGCGATAAGCGGCATCTGAAATGACATAAATACCATGGAAAGCCCTATGCCTATGAGTATGATCCCTATGTTTTCCACTGAGTGGTAGGCAAGAAGCCTTTTCAAATCATGCTGCATAAGCGCATAAAGGACGCCCATGACAGCAGAGACCAAACCAAACACCAGCACAACAGCGCCCCACCACCACGGAAACACCTTAATGATGTCAAGAGTTACGCGAATGATGCCGTATATGGCGGTTTTCAGCATAACACCGCTCATGAGGGCAGATATATTAGAAGGCGCTACAGGATGCGCTTCCGGCAACCATACATGCAAAGGAATTATGCCCGCCTTTGCAGCGAAACCGAAAAATGAGAGAAAGAAAGCAGCCGTAGCCCATTCCACCGGAAACTGCGATGCGCGCATAGCGTCAAAGGTGTATCCGCTGAAGTCCTTGAAATCCGTGACAAGCCCTGCCATCACACCGAATGACAGCAGAATAGCCACAGCGCCGATGTGTGCAATGACAAGATAAAGGAAAGCGGCCCGTTTGTTTTCTGCCTTTTCATCCTCATACATTACGAGAAAATATGAAGCGGCAGCCATAAATTCCCATGATATAAGAAAGAACAATGCATCATCGGCAAGCACCACCATGAACATGCCTGCTATAAAAAAAGAATAGAAAATAACAAGCCGCATTACAGGCCTCTGTCCTATAAAACCCCTTACATAGCCTATAGAATAAACCGACACATAGAATGACAGCAGCCCTATGGTTGTAAGAAAAAAACCTGAAAGGGCATCAAGCCTCAGATGAAACGGCAGGTCAGGCAGTCCGAGAACAAGAATTGCCTTTTCTGTTGTCCCGTTTTCCACCGTCCATATCCCCGCTGCAACCGCAAGCAAAGAAGCTGCCGCTGCAAGGAAAAAGCAGATATTGGCCATAGCTCTCTCATTTTTTCTGAATAATGGAGCAAGAAGAACCTGCAGCAAAAATAACAGAACAGATAAAGACGCAAGGTCAAGAGGGCTGAAAATCACTTTCTCCCTCCGAACATCTCAGCCTCTTTTCCGGAAATTAAAGAATAGAATTCAGAAGGCAAGGTAAACTGTCTTTTCTGATACATTAAAAAGCTCTGCCATATCTTTAACGCTTAGGTTTATTTTTGTCTATCTTGTCCGGGATTAGATAAACGCGGGATTATTTTAAAAATAAAGAACTTCCTTTGTCAAGGAAACAGCAAAAAGTGTTCTACCAATTTAGAAATGTCCTATTCTTGCCAATTTAGAAATGTCCGCTTTT